>NZ_BAABHO010000011.1:0-132349 GCF_039542135.1 Actinomycetospora chlora | reverse complement strand
CCGCGCCCGCCGCCGACGCCGGGCGCGCGGGCGTCGCCGTCCGGCTGCGCGCGGCGGCCGACCGCGACCGCCGGGAGCGCAGGCTCGTCCCGTCGCCCCTGGTCCGCGCCCTGCACGACGCCGACGGGCCCGGCGAGCCGGGGGACGGGGCCGCCGCGGCGGAGGGCGCCTCGCTCGACCTCGACGCGGCCGTCGCCCTGGCCCGGCGCGCCCGCGGCGCGCGGGGCCGGCCCCGCAGCGGCTGGGACTCGCTCACGCCGACCGAGCGCGACGTCGTCACGCTCGCCGCGCGCGGTCTGCGCAACCAGGCCATCGCCGACCAGCTGCTCATCGGTACCGGCACGGTGCGCACCCACCTGCGCCGGATCTTCACGAAGCTGGACCTGACGTCGCGTACCGAGCTCGCCGCGGAGGCCACCCGTCGGGGACTCTGATCCCGGACTGGTACGACCGCGTACCGCGCGCTACCGTGGTACGCGTGAGTACCGAGCATCTCGATGTGGTCGTCGTCGGTGCGGGCCTGTCGGGGATCGGCACGGCGTGCCACCTCGAGCGGGACCTGCCGGGCACCCGCTACGCCGTGCTCGAGGCCCGCGAGGACCTCGGCGGCACCTGGAGCCTGTTCCGCTACCCGGGCATCCGCTCGGACTCCGACATGCACACCCTGGGCTACCGCTTCCGGCCGTGGAGCAGCGCGACCGCGCTGGCGGACGGGCCGTCGATCCTGGAGTACGTGCGCGAGACCGCGCAGGAGTACGGGGTCGAGGAGAAGGTCCGGTACGGGCACCGACTGACCCGCGCGTCCTGGGACTCCGACGCCCAGCGCTGGACGCTCGAGATCCCCGGCCAGGCCCCGCTGACCTGCTCGTTCCTGCTCATGTGCTCGGGCTACTACCGCTACGACCACGGCTACACGCCCGACCTGCCGGGCATCGAGCGCTTCGGCGGCCGGGTCGTGCACCCCCAGCTGTGGGACACCGAGCTCGACTACGCCGGCAAGCGCGTCGTCGTCATCGGCAGCGGCGCGACGGCGGTCACGCTGGTGCCCGCCATGCTGGACGGGGCCGACGCCGCCGCCCACGTCACCCAGCTGCAGCGCTCGCCGAGCTACGTCCTGTCGATCGGGCGCACCGACCCCGTGGCCGCGACGCTCTCGCGCTGGCTGCCGCGCGCGGTCGCCGACCCGATCACCCGGGCCAAGAACATCGCCCAGATCATCACGCTCTACCAGGTCAGCCAGCGGTTCCCGCGCTTCGTGCGCGGGCTGCTGCGCAAGGCCACGCAGGCGGCGCTGCCCGACGGCTACGACGTCGACACCCACTTCAACCCGCGGTACGACCCGTGGGACCAGCGGATGTGCATGGTCCCCGACGGTGACCTGTTCCGCGCCATCCGCTCGGGCCGCGCCGAGATCGTCACCGACACCATCGCGACGTTCACCGGGACCGGCATCCGCCTGACCTCGGGCCGCGAGCTCGACGCGGACATCGTCGTCACCGCCACCGGCCTGACGCTGCAGATGTTCGGCGGCGCGGAGCTGGTGGTCGACGGCGAGCCCGTGCACCTGCCCGACACCATGGCCTACAAGGGCATGATGCTCTCCGGCGTGCCGAACCTCGTCTACATGATCGGCTACACCAACGCCTCCTGGACGCTGAAGGTCGACCTGGTCGCCGAGTACGTGGTGCGCCTGCTGCGCCACATGCGCGACCGCGGCCTCGGCGTCGCGGTGCCCGAGCGTGACCCGGAGGTCGAGGAGGCGCCCTTCCTCGACTTCGGCGCCGGCTACGTCCAGCGCTCGATCGACGAGCTGCCCAAGCAGGGCACGCGCGCCCCGTGGCGGCTGGCGATGAACTACGCCATCGACGCGGTGTCGCTGCGCCGCAGCCGGGTCGACGACGAGGCGATGCGGTTCGTGCCGGCGCAGGCCCGCCGTGCGCCCGAGGCCGAGCGCGCCGCCGGGTGAGCACCGTCGGGGTCGTCGCGCCCGGGGCCATGGGCACGGCCCTGGCCGGCTGCCTCGCGGCCGGCGGCCACCGGGTGCTCACGAGCCTCGCCGGCCGGTCCGGGGCGACCGCCCGCCGGGCACGTGACGTGCTCGCCGACGCCGGCACGCTCACCGACCTCGTCGCGGCCGTGGAGGTGCTGCTGCTCGTGGTGCCGCCGGGGGAGGCCCGGGCCGCGGGCCGCGACGTCGCCGCCGCCTGCGACGCCGCCGGGGCGCGGCCCCTGGTGGTGGAGCTCGACGCCGTCGCCCCGACCACCGTCGCCGCGATCGCGGCGGACCTGCCCGCCGACCTCGTCGACGGCGCGATCTCGGGCCCGCCGCCGCGCCCCGACGCGCAGGCGCCCACCCGCGTCTTCCTGGCCGGACCCCGCGCGGGCGAGGTCGCGGCGCTCACCGCCCCGGGCGTGCGGTGGATCGTCCTCGACGGGCCCGTGGGCGCGGCCAGCGCGGCGAAGATGTGCACCGCCTCGGTGCGCAAGGGCCACCAGGCGCTGCTGGCGCAGGCGCTCGTCACCGCCGCGGCGCACGGCGTGCTGGACACCGTGCTGGACGACGTCCGGCTCGACTTCCCCGACGCCGGGGTGCCGACCGCGGCCGTCGCGGCCACCAAGGCCTGGCGCTTCGTCGACGAGATGACCGAGATCGCCGCCACCCAGGCCGGCGCCGGCCTGACGCCCGACCTCGGGGAGGCGCTGGCCACGGTGTACCGGGCCCTCGCGACGAGCGAATGGGGCGCCCGGCGCCCCGACGAGGTGCCCGCCGACCTCGCCGACCCGTCGGGTCTGCGGCCCGGCACGGACGGGTAACCCGTTCCAGGGGGTCACCCGCTGTGGTCGTTGGCGCCCGGAGCAACCGGGGCACGCCCGCTGCGGCGCTCCGGACCATCGTTGTGGGCTGTTCGCCCGGGTCGGGACGGCCGTCCGGCGTGTGCAGCCCCTCCGACGGCGCAGCCGCGGAATCTTTCGGAGCCACTTTCCCGGCCGCCTGCGCCGATCTTCGTCCCGGCCGAACGGCGCACGCCGGCGCACCACCCGGCCTCTCCACCTGCGTCGTCCGGACTCGTACGACAGCGGCCGTGACTGCGCTTCGTGAGGTCGCGCACGACCGATCGGGTCGGTGACCAGGACGTGGTCGTTGACGGTGCGGACGACGTTCACGCCGCGTGTACGGTTCCGCGCGGTTCGTCATCCCGATGCCCCAGAGGACGGAGGAGCGCGGCAATGGCCCGTGTCCTGGACTACCTCCCCCGGGGGCAGCTGGTCGACGACGCGTCGTGGCTGCGGCGTCACCACTTCCTCGTGGCCGTGCTCGCCTCGCTCGCGCCGATCCTGCTCGTCTTCGGGCTGCTCGTGGGCAACACCGTCACGGTGTCGGTGGTGGTGGCGCTCGTCCCGCTGCTGACCGCGGCGGGCGGCTGGTTCATCCCCGGGCGCCTGCCCGGCGAGCTGTTCGTCTCCGCCGGCCTGTCGATGTCCTCGGCCGGGCTGGTGATCCTCTCCGGCGGCTACATCGAGGCGCACTTCTCGTTCTTCGTGATCATCGGCTTCCTCATGCTCTACCAGAGCTGGGTGCCGTTCGCGGTCAACATCGTCTTCACGACGCTCTCGCACGGCATCGGCACGCTGCTGCTGCCGACACTGTTCTTCAACCACCACGCCGCGCAGCACGACCCGTGGCTGTGGTCGGGCATCCACGGCTTCGCCGTCCTGCTGGCCTGTCTCGGCGTCGCGATCTTCGTGAAGATCACCGAGGACGAGCAGCGCCGGCGCATCGCGCTGACCCAGGAGCTGCACGACGCCAAGGTCCGCCAGCAGGAGTTCACCTCGGAACTGCTGCTGAACCTCGCCCGGCGCAACCAGAGCATGTTCCACCGGCAGCTCGACATCATCAACGACCTCGAGGAGCGCGAGCGCGACCCCGACGCGCTCTCCGACCTCTTCCGGCTCGACCACCTCGCCACCCGCGTGCGCCGCAACGCCGAGAGCCTGCTGGTGCTCTCCGGCGAGCAGCCCGCCCGGACGTGGTCCGAGCCGGTGGCGCTGCGCGACGTCGTGCGCGCCGGGGTGGCCGAGACCGAGGATCTCGACCGCGTCACCCTCGTCGTCGACGAGCGCCCCCGCGTGGTCGGCAGCAGCGTCGCCGACCTGACGCACATGGTCGCCGAGCTCGTCGAGAACGCGGCCCGCTACTCGCCGCCCGCTGCGCCGGTCGTCATCCAGACCCGGCCCTACCACCGCGAGCCCGGCGCCCACCTGCTGATCATCGAGGACACCGGCATCGGGATGCCGCCGCCGGAGCTCGCCGCGGCCAACGAGCTGCTGGCCGACCCGCAGGAGGTCGACGTCTCCGCCGCGGCGCGGCGGCTCGGCTTCCACGTGGTGTCGCGCCTCGCCGAGCGGCACGGGATCCGGGTGACGCTCTCCCCGACGCCCGGCTGCGGCGTGACGGCCGTGCTGCTGCTCCCGCCCGCGATCTTCGCCGAGTCGGCCTCGACCGTGCCGGCCGTGGGCGGGCGCGGGATCGAGCGGGTGCCCGCGTCGGCGGTGCCGGCCCCACGGCGCGGCCCGGCCGAGCAGGCGGGGACGAACGGGAACGGGAACGGGGCGTCCGCGCCGGTCAGCGGCCCGATCGTCCTGAACGGGCGCCACTCCTGGCCGGGCAGCACGCCGGCGGAGGCCGACGGCGTCGACGGGGTCGAGCACCAGACCGACGGCCAGGCCGGCGCCCGGCGCCCGGCCCACGCGGCGCCGGGGGAGGAGCCGGAGCCGGTCGAGGCCGTCGCGGCCGGGCCGGGCCAGGGCACCGAGGGGGCCGGGGAGGCCGAGGCCGCCGGGGCCGACGTCCCCGACGGTCACGACACCGTCGAGGACCTGTTCGCGCCGGGCAGCGGGTCGCCCGCGCCGCGCCGCGGGCTCATCCACCCGATCGTCGTGCCGCCGCCCGGCTCCGACGAGCCGTCGCCCGGGGCCCCCGAGCCCCGCCGGTCCACCGAGGACGCCCCCGCCGTCGTCGGCCCGAACGGCCTGGTGCTCGCCCGCCGCCGACCCCAGACGCACCTCGCGCCCGAGCTGATCCGGCAGTACCCGAACGTCCCCGCCGCCACCGCGCCGACCCCGTTGCGCGCCCCCGTCACCGACACGCCCGGCCGTCACGACCCCACCCCACCGGCGACGCCGCCCGGCGACCAGGGGGCGATGAGCGCCCTGTCCGCCTACCAGGCCAGCCGGGCCGCGGCCCGCACCGTGATCGACGCGGCCGCCTCCGATGACGGCCACCACACCGGGAGGCACACGTGAGCGCACCGACCGACAGCGGACTCGACTGGCTGCTCTCGGACTTCGCCGCCGGCACCCCCGGCGTGCGGCACGTCCTCGTCGTCTCCGCCGACGGGCTGCGCCTCGCGGTCAGCGACGGCGTCGACCCCTACCTGGCCGACCAGCTCTGCGCCGCGGTCTCCGGGCTGGTGAGCCTCGCCCGCGGCACGGCGACGCTGCTGGAGACCGAGCCGGTCAACCAGACGATCGTCGAGATGGCCGGCGGCTACCTCTTCGCGACGTCGATCAGCCTCGGCTCCACCCTCGCCGTCGTCACCGACCGGACCGCCGACATGGGGCTCGTCGGCTACGAGATGACCATGCTCGCGTCCCGGGTCGGGCACGCACTCACCCCGGGCGTCCACGGTGGACGCCCGGGGGCCCCGACCGCGCCGTGACCGTGGACCGACGCCAGCGCCCGCAGACCGACGGCGGGAGGGTGGTCCCCAACTACGCGTTCACCGCGGGACGGACCCGCTCGATCACCGGCGCCGACATGCCCATCGAGGCCCTGGTGACGGCGACCGAGCTCGGTCTGGCCAAGGCCGCGGTCCTGCCGCCCGAGGCCCGGGCCATCGTGGAGGCGAGCACGGTCCCGCAGTCGCTCGCCGAGATCGGCGCCCTGCTCGGGGTGCCCGTCGGTGTCGCGCGCGTGCTCGTCAGCGACCTCGCCGCCGAGGACCACCTCGCGGTGCACCTGCCCCTCGTCGGGACCGACGGACGCCCCCGACGCGAACTCCTGGAGAGGCTGCTCGATGGACTCCGTGCACGCTGACCGGGCCGGCGGCGGCGCGTCCGCGACCCGGGTCGCCCCGGGTGGACGGCGGGACCTGCTCCCGCTGAAGATCCTCGTCGCGGGCGGTTTCGGCGTCGGCAAGACGACCCTCGTCGGGGCGCTGTCGGAGATCCCGCCGCTGTCCACCGAGCAGCGGATGACCAGCCTGTCCGAGGGCGTCGACGACGTCAGCATCGTGCCGGAGAAGACGACGACGACCGTGGCCATGGACTTCGGCCGCGTCACCGTCGACGACTCGCTCGTCCTCTACCTGTTCGGCACGCCCGGCCAGTCGCGGTTCTGGTTCATGTGGGACGAGCTGGCCAAGGGGGCCGTCGGCGCCGTCGTGCTCGTCGACCTGCGCCGCATCGACGACTGCTTCGCCGCCATCGACTACTTCGAGAACCGGGGCGTGCCGTTCGTCGTCGCCCTCAACGGGTTCCCGGGCACCGAGGGCGTCGACGACGGCGCCGTCCGCGAGGCCCTGGCCGTGCCGCCGGGCTGCCCGCTGGTCCACGTCGACGCCCGCGACGACGCCTCCTGCACCCGGGCGCTGATCGTGCTCGTGGAGCACGCGCTCGCGCGCAGCGCCTGACCTCACCGCCCGAGCACCTCACCGCAGCGCGGTCGCGGGCCGGACCTCCCACAGGGTCCACAGTGGGCGGTAGCCGTGGCGGGGCCAGAACACCGACGACAGCGGGTTCGGCGGGTTGTAGTAGAGGTAGGTGCCGCGGGCGCCGGGCGGTTCCAGCGTGGGCAGGGCGGTCGTGGCCAGCGCGTGCCCGACGCCGCGGCCTCGGCGGCCCGGCGCCACCGAGGCGCAGTTGACGTAGCCCCACCGCCCCGCCGGCAGCAGGCCCGCCAGCCACGTGCCCGGCGTGGCGTCGGTGACGCCGCACTCGAGCAGGCCCACGACGCGGGTGTCGCGCTCGGCCAGGAACACCGGCTCGTCGCGGGCGAAGCGCTCGCGCAGCGCGGTCCGCTTGACGGCCTCGGCGTCGGGGCGCAGGACGCTGCCGCCGACCGAGCTGGAGTACGCGATCTCGTCCATGGCGAGCCCGACGCACACCTCGAGGTCGTCGTCGCGGGCGCGGCGGACGGTGATCGCGGGGTCGGGCGGCGGGCCCGGGGCGGACGGGCCGGGGCCGCGCACCGCCAGCACCGCGAGCGGCACCAGGCCGTGGTCGAGGAAGGCGCGGGCGGCCACGACGTCGCGGCTGGGCCAAGTGACCACGGCCGCCGAGTCGGACGCGGCGCGGACGTGGCCCGGGATGCGGCGGCGCCACTCCGCCACCAGCGCGTCCGCGCCGGCGCGGCCCGCGGCGCCGAGCACGGGGTGGAGCTCGGTCACCTCGGCCGCCGACCACAGCAGCGGCGCGCTGCCCGCGGGCCAGCTGTGGTGGGTGAGGACGCCGGCGGCCTCACCGGCCCCGTCGTCGGGCACCACGATCACCTCGCCCGGCGGCGGCGGGACCGCGGGCGGGAGGCCGGGGTCGACCTCGGCGAAGCGCGCGTGCTGGGCCCGGAGGAGGTCCGCGAGCACCACCTCGGGCGCCCGGCCCGACGGCGTCGCGCGGGGGCGGCCGATCACGCCGGCCCCGGGGGCTTCCGGCAGCAGAAGATCGCGGTCCCGGGGAACAGCGCGCCGCGCAGCGGCGACCACTGTCCCCAGACCTCGTCGAGGTCGTCGGGCCAGTCCGGTTCGACCAGCCGCTCCAGCACGAGCCCGGCGCCGACGACGTCGGCCACGCGGTCGCCGAGGGTGCGGTGGTGCTCGACGTAGACCGCGCGCCCGGTCTCGTCGACCTCGGCGTAGGGGGTGCGGTCGAAGTACGACTGCGACACGGTCAGCCCGTCCGGGCCCGGGTCGTCGGGGAACATCCAGCGCATGGGGTGGTTCACCGCGAACACCCACGGGGCGCCCGGGCGCAGCACCCGCGCGACCTCCCGCAGCACCGCGCCGGCGTCGGCGACGAACGGGATCGCGCCGAAGGCGGAGAAGGCCGCGTCGACCGACGCGTCGCGCAGCGGCACCGCCCCGGCGTCGGCCTGGACGAGGGGGACCGCCGTGCCGGTGCGGGCGTCGGCCGCGCGCGCCTCGCGGAGCATGCCGGCCGAGAGGTCGAGACCCACGACCCGTGCGCCGGTCCGGGCGAGCCAGCGGCTGCAGGACGCGGCGCCGCAGCCGATCTCGAGCACCCGGGCGCCGCGCAGGGCGGCGGGGTCGCCGAGCAGGTGCGCGTCGGCCTCGCGGAGGCGCTCGGGGCACCACACGAAGTCGTCGTCACCGAGGAACGCGCCGTGCTCGGCCTGGTAGTCCGCGGCGTCGGCGTCCCACCACGCGCGGCTGGCCGCGCTCGACTCCTCCGCGCCCACCGCGCGGCGGGCGATCCCGGCCGCGCCGAGGGCCAGCTCCGCCGACGCGCCCGACGTCCCCGGCGCGGGGGCGGGCGGCGGTGGCGACGGCACCGGGGCATCCTGACACGCACGGGCGTGGGGTCGTCCGGCCTGCCGACGCCCCTGCGCACGGGGCGCCGGGGGTGGTCACCGGGTGATCGCGACACGCCGACGCCGAGCTGCGCGACACGCCGGACGCGCCCGTGGGGGCCCCGATTGCCGGGCCGCGTCGGACGCGGTTACGATGAAGGTCCACGTCAGTGGTCTCGCTCTGTCCGCGCGTACCCGTTCAGGCAGCGGTGAGCGGCGGAACTCGTCTCCGGTCGGCGTTCGTCGGGCTCGCCGTGCGCGCGTCAGGTCGACGGCTCACTCCCGTGGAGTCCCTGCACGCTCGATCTGACCATGTTCCCGGAGCCGTCCACCGTATGTCCATCGACACCCACACCGCCCCGACGTCGACCAGCCCCCAGGTTGCGATCAACGACATCGGGTCGGAAGAGGACTTCCTCGCCGCCATCGACCAGACGATCAAGTACTTCAACGATGGCGACATCGTCGAAGGCACCATCGTCAAGGTCGACCGGGACGAGGTCCTCCTCGACATCGGCTACAAGACCGAGGGGGTCATCCCCTCGCGCGAGCTGTCCATCAAGCACGATGTCGATCCCAACGAGGTCGTCGCCGTCGGCGACGAGGTCGAAGCCCTCGTCCTCCAGAAGGAGGACAAGGAGGGTCGGCTGATCCTGTCCAAGAAGCGCGCGCAGTACGAGCGCGCCTGGGGCACGATCGAGCAGCTCAAGGACAACGACGAGCCCGTCAAGGGCACCGTCATCGAGGTCGTCAAGGGCGGCCTCATCCTCGACATCGGCCTGCGCGGCTTCCTCCCGGCCTCGCTGGTCGAGATGCGCCGCGTCCGCGACCTCCAGCCCTACGTGGGCAAGGAGATCGAGGCCAAGATCATCGAGCTGGACAAGAATCGCAACAACGTCGTCCTCTCCCGCCGCGCGTGGCTGGAGCAGACCCAGTCGGCGGTGCGCAGCGAGTTCCTCAACCAGCTCGCCAAGGGCCAGATCCGGTCCGGCCAGGTCTCGTCGATCGTCAACTTCGGTGCGTTCGTCGACCTCGGCGGTGTCGACGGTCTGGTCCACGTCTCCGAGCTGTCCTGGAAGCACATCGACCACCCGTCGGAGGTCGTCGAGGTGGGCCAGGAGGTCAAGGTCGAGGTCCTCGACGTCGACCTCGACCGCGAGCGGGTCTCCCTGTCGCTCAAGGCGACGCAGGAGGACCCCTGGCGTCAGTTCGCCCGCACCCACCAGATCGGCCAGATCGTGCCCGGCAAGGTCACGAAGCTCGTGCCGTTCGGTGCGTTCGTGCGCGTCGACGAGGGCATCGAGGGCCTGGTCCACATCTCCGAGCTGGCCGAGCGCCACGTGGAGGTGCCGGAGCAGGTCGTCCAGGTCGGCAACGACGTCATGGTCAAGGTCATCGACATCGACCTCGACCGTCGCCGTATCTCGCTCTCGCTCAAGCAGGCCAACGAGGGCATGACGCCGGAGACCGAGTTCGACCCGGCTCTGTACGGCATGGCGGCCGAGTACGACGACGCCGGCAACTACATCTACCCCGAGGGCTTCGACCCGGACACCGGCGAGTGGCGCGAGGGGTACGAGTCGCAGCGCGAGGAGTGGGAGCGCCAGTACCAGGCGGCCTACGCGCGCTACGAGCAGCACATCGCCCAGCTGCAGCGCACCCAGGAGCAGGAGGCGGAGGCCGCCGAGGCGGCGCCGGCCAACTACTCCTCGGGTGGTCCCGCGGACAGCGGTGGCGACGCGGACGACGAGGACCCGGGCCAGGGTCCGCCGTCCCAGAGCGGCGGTGGCGCCCTCGCCAGCGACGCCCAGCTCGCGGCGCTCCGCGAGAAGCTCTCCGGCGGCTGATCAGCCCGTAGCGAGCTCGGTCGACGGGCCCTCATCCCTCACGGGGTGGGGGCCCGCCGTCGTTCCCGGGCCCGCACGATCCGCAGCGAACGGGCGGTTCGCTGCTTCTAGGCGCGCGAACTCCCCGTTGATCACCCGGGTCGAGCGCGGCGTCGAGCCCCACCACGCAGCGAACGGGCGGTTCGCTGCTTCTAGGCGCGCGAAGTCCCCCGTTGATCACGCGGTTCGAGCGCGCGACCACCGCCCCGCGAACGGACGCGTCGGCGGGACCGGTCAGCCCAGTGCGGCGGGCGCGGCGGTCCAGGTGGGCCGGAGGTGGCGCGGGCCGGCGAGGAAGCGCTCCACGAACCCGCGCCGGGCGAGGTGCGGCACCTCGAGCGCGGCGGCGACGGCGGGGAAGGCGCGGCACGAGACCAGGCCGGGGGCTCCGAGGCGGTGGCGGCCTGCGGGGCGGCGCGGACGGAACACGCGGTGGCTCCTCGTCGACGACGGTGGGACGGGACGTGTGGTGCGGATGAGGCGCCAGACTAGCGACGTGACGTACGGGACACGAGAGGCGCGCCGCGGCGACCTCGACACCGGGTCGAGTGACGCGTCGGAGCCCGGGGCACACTGCGGGCGTGCTGAGGCTGGGGCTGACCGGAGGGATCGGGGCGGGCAAGTCAACGGTGGCGTCGACGTTGACCGAGCTCGGGGCGGTGGTGATCGACGCCGACCGCATCGCGCGCGAGGTCGTCGAGCCGGGCACGGAGGGCCTGGCCGCGGTGGTCGACGCGTTCGGTGAGGACGTGCTGGACGCGGACGGCGCGCTCGACCGCCCGGCCCTCGGCCGCGTCGTCTTCGCCGACGACGCGAAGCGCCAGCAGCTCAACGGGATCCTGCACCCGCGGATCGGCGCCCGGACCGCCGAGATGGTCGCGGACGCCGACGACGACGCGGTGGTCGTCCACGACGTGCCCCTGCTCGTCGAGAACGGGATGGGCGCGGCGTTCGCGCTGGTCGTCGTCGTGGACGCGCCCGTGGACGTCCGGGTCCGGCGCCTGGTCGAGACCCGCGGCATGACCGCCGAGGACGCCCGCGCCCGCATGGCCGCGCAGGCCGACGACGACGCCCGGCGGGCCGCCGCCGACGTGTGGCTCGAGAACGCGGGCGCGGCCGGGGCGCTGCGCGAGCAGGTCGAGCGGCTGTGGCACGAGCGCCTGGTGCCCTTCGCGGAGAACGTGCGGCGCGGCACGGTGGTGCCCGCGCCGACCGATGTCGTGGAGCCCGCCGACGACCGCGAGGTCGTCGGCCGCCGTCTCGCCGCCCGCCTGGCCGTCAACGGCGGCGAGCGGATCCGCCGCGTCGAGCACGTCGGGCCCGGAGCGGTCCCCGGCCTGCCCGCGCCCGCCGTCGTCGACCTCCTCGTCGAGGCCGACCGGCCCGGCGAGGAGCTCGCCGCCGCCTTCGCCGCCGCGGGTTTCCCCGCCGACGGCCCGGGACGGCACGGCTCCGCCGACCCCGCGCGCCCCGCGCGGGTGCTGGTGCTCGACGGCCGGAACCGGCGCCAGGCGAAGCGGGCCCGCGCGATCGTCGAGGCCCGGGACGGGGTCGACCCGTCGCGCGTCGTGTCGGCGCCGGCGGACGTCCGGGCCGAGGTCGCCCTCTTCTGATCACGTCCCGCGCGTGCGCAGCTCCAGGCTGATCTGCTCGGCGTCGAGGTTCTCCAGGGCGTCGGTCAGCGCCGCCGACGTGAACCGGCCCTCGTCCCGGGCGTCGAGCAGTGCGGCGCGCTGGGCCTCGATCATCTCGAGCCGCACGCGGACGCGGTTGCCCGTCATCGCGGCGGCGTCCGCGTCGCGGGTGGCGAGGCGCTCGCGGAAGCGGGCGACGTCCGGGTCGTCGGGGTAGCGGTCGAGCACGGCGAGGTCGGCCTCGGTGAGGCGGTCCTGCAGGGCCTCCCGTTCCGCGGCGGTCGGCACCTCGGCCGGGGCGGGCCGGATCCACCGCACCAGCGGGGCGAGCGTGCCGCCCTGCAGCAGCAGCGAGCCGGCGGCGACGGCGAACGCGACGAACACGAGCAGCGAGCGGTCCGGGGTCGTCTCCGGCAGGGTCTGCGCGGCCGCGACCGTCACGGCCCCGCGCATCCCCGCCCAGACGATCACCGTGCCCTCCCGCGGCCCGAGCGGGGCGTTGCGGAAGTAGTCGATGTCGGCGATCTTGTAGCGGAGCCGGTCACGGAACTGCCGGATGCGCCGGGGCGTCGTCAGCGCCACCTCGCGCCCGCGGATGGCGACGGGCTCACCGGCCTCGAGGTGGGCGCTCATCTCCTGCAGCTCCGGCTGGAGGCGCTCGCCGCGCCGGGCGGACGCGGCCAGCGCGGCGATCAGCGGCGCGACGTAGAGCGCCCGGACCACGAGCGTCACCACCAGCGCCACGGCCGCGACGAGGAGCCCCGCGCCCACCGCGCCGCCGTCGCGGTCGAGGTCCGCCAGCACCGCCGTGAGCTCCAGGCCCATCAGCAGGAAGATCGTGCCCTCGAGGACCAGCTCGACCGTGCGCCAGTTCTGCGTGTCCGAGAGCCGGTGCCGGGCGGTGAGCAGCCGGGGCGCCCCGTTCCCGGTGACGAGGCCGGCGGCGACGGCGGCGACGAGGCCCGACGCGCCGAGCTCCTCGGCCGGCAGCGACGCGACGAACGGCGTCGCGAACGACAGCAGGGTGTTGACGGTGGGGTCGGAGACCCGGTGGCGGACCCAGAGGCCGAGCCACCCGACGGCGGCGCCGAGGACGACGGCGACGACCACCGCGAGCGCGAACCGCCCGACGACGCCGCCGATCGACACCGACGCGGCGCTCGCGACGATCGCCGCCCGCAGCAGGACGAGCGCGGTGGCGTCGTTGAGCAGGCCCTCGCCCTCGAGGACGGTGACGACCCGCGACGTGACGCCCACCCGCCGCGCGATCGCGGTCGCGGCGGCGTCGGTGGGGCTGAGGATCGCCCCGAGCGCGATCCCGCCGGCCAGGCCCAGCCCGGGCACGAGCAGGGTCAGCAGCAGCCCGACCACGACGGCCGAGA
The DNA here is from genome assembly GCF_039542135.1 of Actinomycetospora chlora. NCBI lineage: Bacteria > Bacillati > Actinomycetota > Actinomycetes > Pseudonocardiales > Pseudonocardiaceae > Actinomycetospora > Actinomycetospora chlora. Next base: position 118,863 of record NZ_BAABHO010000011.1, on the reverse strand, counting down.
CCACGACGAGCACGACCGACAGCCCGCTCACCGCCCCGAAGGCGCGGCGGAAGTCCACCGCGGGCATCGCCACCGCCGAGGAGAACAGCAGCGGGGGGAGGATCCCGGCGAGCACCCACTCGGGATCGACCTCGACCGCCGGCACGCCGGGCAGCAGGGAGACCCCGACGCCCAGCAGCACCAGCAGCAGCGGCGCCGCGACGCCGAGGCGGTCCGCCAGCACCCGCACCGCCGCGAAGGCCACGAGGGCCGTGGCCACGAGGACGATCACGACCAGGCTGTCCACGCCCCGCCTCCCGTCACCCGCGACCTCCGCGAGCCGGTCCGACCGTAGGTCAGGACCCCGTCAGCGCGCCGACGCCCAGCGCGCGGGTCCAGGTGTCGAGGTCGTGCCGGGCGTCGACGAGCTCGCCCAGTACCCGGTGCACGGTGCTCATCGCCTCGTCGGCGTCGGCGCCCGAGAGCACCCCGCCGGCGACCGCGGCCGCGAAGTCCGCGTCGTGCGCGACCCGCGCCGGCCGCCCGGGGACGAGCTCGAGACCGAGCAGCAGGTCGGTGCAGCGCCACTGCGCCCCGTCGACGGCGATCCGCACCGCGCCGATCTCGGTGGTGCCCGGGTCGTCCTCCCGCAGCCGGCGGCGGCGCAGGCGCAGCCCGTGGTCGGGCACGTACCAGCACGTCTCGCCGACGACGAACGGGTCGTCGGGGCTCAGGGCGGTGGTCCGCAGCCACCCGTCGGCGACGTGGCAGCGGTCGAGGCCCTGTTCCGGGGCCTGGTCCGCGGGCAGGGGGAGGGTGCGGATCGCGGTGCGGGTGTCCACGACCTCGACCAGCTGGCGGGAGACGACCGGGCTCACGGCGCAGGACCCTAGGCCACCCGTCGGAGGGACCCGAGGGCGACCCCTACCCGAACCACATCGATGTCATTCGTCCCCGTGACGACGTTCATCCCCACGTGAGGGTGACGTCGCGGGTCGCCAGCCATCGCTCCAGGTCATGGCCGTGCTCGGCGAGCCCGGCGAGGGTGCGGTGGCTCGTCGTGAGGGCCCGCGCCGCCCGGTCGGTGTCGAGCAGCCCGGCCGCGACGGCCTCGGCGAGCTCGTCGAGGTCGAGGACCTCGGTCCGCTCGCCGGTGTGGACGACGAGGTCGACGTAGTGGTCCTCGGTGCGCCAGACGGCGCCGTCCCGGGCGATGTCGACGACGTCGAGGTAGTGGTCCTGGAGGCGCTCGTGGCCGGGCTTCCAGGAGAAGTCGGTGACGCGGATGCCCAGGCCGGGCAGCAGCCACGAGCGCAGGTGGGTCAGCGTCGGGTGATCGGGCATGGGCCGGCTCAGGTAGAGGCCGAACGGGGTCTCGCGGTAGACGTCGACGGCCCGGACGAAGCCCTTGGGGTCGGTGTTGGTGCCGCCCGCGACGTCGAAGGTCTCGATCTTCGGCGCGTGGATGCCCACGGCGCGGACCCTAGCGGCCCGCCCGACGTCGGACGGCGTTGTCGGGGGGCGCGCCTATCCTCGGTGTCATGGCCTTCGCGACAGAGGTTCCGGGCGCGGCCCGCGACGGGGAGAACCCCGAGGGGCTGCCCGACGACGCCCTCGCCCACTCCGACTTCCGTCCCGTCGGCGAGATCGAGCGCACCGGCGCCCCGTTCGAGGTGGTCAGCCCGTACGAGCCCGCGGGCGACCAGCCCGCGGCGATCGAGGAGCTCGAGAAGCGGGTGAAGGGCGGCGAGCACGACATCGTGCTGCTCGGCGCCACCGGCACGGGCAAGTCGGCCACCGCGGCCTGGCTCATCGAGCGGGTGCAGCGGCCCACGCTGGTGATGGCGCCCAACAAGACGCTGGCCGCCCAGCTGGCCAACGAGCTGCGCGAGCTCCTGCCCAACAACGCGGTCGAGTACTTCGTCTCGTACTACGACTACTACCAGCCCGAGGCGTACATCGCGCAGACCGACACCTACATCGAGAAGGACTCCTCGATCAACGAGGACGTCGAGCGGCTGCGCCACTCGGCCACGTCCAACCTCCTGAGCCGGCGCGACGTCGTCGTGGTCGCGTCGGTGTCCTGCATCTACGGCCTGGGCACGCCGCAGTCGTACCTCGACCGCTCGGTCCAGCTGACCGTCGGCGACGAGCTCGACCGCGACCAGCTGCTGCGCGCCCTGGTCGACGTGCAGTACACGCGCAACGACATGTCGTTCGCCCGCGGCACCTTCCGGGTCCGCGGCGACACCGTGGAGATCATCCCGGCGTACGAGGAGCTCGCGGTCCGCATCGAGTTCTTCGGCGACGAGATCGAGTCGCTCTACTACCTCAACCCGCTCACCGGCGACGTCGTCCGGCAGGTCGACGACGTCCGCATCTTCCCGGCCACCCACTACGTGGCCGGGCCGGAGCGCATGGAGAAGGCGGTCAAGGCCATCGAGGCCGAGCTCGAGGAGCGGCTCGCCGAGCTCGAGCGCCAGGGCAAGATGCTCGAGGCCCAGCGGCTGCGCATGCGCACCACCTACGACATCGAGATGATCCGCCAGGTCGGGTTCTGCTCGGGCATCGAGAACTACTCGCGCCACATCGACGGCCGCGGCCCGGGCACGGCCCCGGCCACGCTGATCGACTACTTCCCGCAGGACTTCCTGCTGGTCATCGACGAGTCGCACGTGACCGTGCCGCAGATCGGCGGCATGTACGAGGGCGACATGTCGCGCAAGCGCAACCTCGTCGAGTACGGCTTCCGGCTGCCGAGCGCCACCGACAACCGCCCGCTGACGTGGGAGGAGTTCGCCGATCGCATCGGGCAGACGGTGTACCTCTCGGCGACGCCGGGCGACTACGAGATGCGGATGGCCGGCGGCGAGTTCGTCGAGCAGGTCATCCGCCCCACCGGCCTCATCGACCCCGAGGTCGTGGTGAAGCCGACGAAGGGCCAGATCGACGACCTGGTGGGCGAGATCCGCACGCGGGTCGAGAAGGACGAGCGCGTGCTGGTCACGACGCTGACCAAGAAGATGGCCGAGGATCTCACCGACTACCTGCTCGAGCTCGGCATCAAGGTCCGCTACCTGCACTCCGAGGTCGACACCCTGCGGCGCGTCGAGCTGCTGCGCCAGCTGCGGTCGGGGGAGTACGACGTCCTGGTCGGCATCAACCTCCTGCGCGAGGGCCTCGACCTCCCGGAGGTCTCGCTGGTCGCGATCCTCGACGCCGACAAGGAGGGCTTCCTGCGCAGCGAGCGCTCGCTGATCCAGACGATCGGCCGCGCCGCCCGCAACGTGTCCGGCCAGGTGCACATGTACGCGGACACGGTCACCGAGTCGATGCAGTACGCCATCGACGAGACCAACCGGCGCCGCGAGAAGCAGATCGCCTACAACACCGAGCGCGGGGTCGACCCCCAGCCGCTGCGCAAGAACATCGCCGACATCCTCGACCGGGTCTACCGCGAGGCCGAGGACACCGAGGAGTCGGTGGCCGTCGGGGGCTCCGGTCGCAACAGCTCGCGCGGCCGGCGCGCGGCCGGCGAGGCGGGCGGGCGCGGCAGCTCGGGCATCGTCGAGCACCGCGACACCTCGGGCATGGCCCGCGCCGAGCTGGCGGACCTCATCCAGCAGCTCACCGACCAGATGATGGCCGCGGCGCGCGACCTGCAGTTCGAGCTGGCCGGGCGCCTGCGCGACGAGATCGCCGACCTCAAGAAGGAGATGCGGGGGATGGACGCGGCCGGGGTCAGCTGACGGCCCGGCTCCCGGCGAGGCGCCCCCGCCCGGCCGGGGGGCCTGCCGGTCCGGGACCTGCGTCCCTGGGCACGGCGCGGGGCTCCTCGGGAACGTCGGAGAACGGCGTCACGACCGGGAGGTAGCACCATGGGGATGGACGCGGCGGCGTGGGACGCCCGCTACGCGGACGTGGACCGGCTGTGGATCGACACGCCCAACCGGTGGGTGCACGAGGTCCTCGCGGGCCGGGCCCCGGGGCGTGCCCTCGACCTCGCCTGCGGTGAGGGCCGCAACGCGGTGTGGCTCGCGGAGGAGGGCTGGGACGTGACGGGCGTGGACTTCTCCGCCACCGCCCTCCAGCGGGCCGAGGCCGCGGCGTACCGCCACGGCGTGCGCGTGCACTGGGTGCACGCCGACGTTGTGACGTGGACCCCGCCACGGCCGATGGACCTCGTCGTCGTCGCCTACCTGCACCTACCCGTCGAGGAGCGGCGACAGGTCCTGCACCACGCCGCGGCGGCGCTCGCGCCCGGCGGCACGCTGCTGGTCGTGGGCCACGACACCGCGAACCTCACCCGAGGGGTCGGGGGACCGCGGGACCCGGCGGTCCTCTACACGGCCCAGGACGTCGTCGACGACCTCGCCGACGTCGACCTGCAGCTCGTCCGTGGGGTCGAGGTGCTGCGACCGGCGGGCGGCCCCGACGCCGTCGACGTCCTCGTGGAGCTCCGCCGCCCCGCAGACGCGAGCCCCGGCCCGACGGGGGCGACGCCGCCCGTGCCGGCGCCACGGAGCAGGTCGTCCGACCGGGCGTGACGGGCACGGTCCGTGGGGTGGCCAGGTCCTTCCGGGTGGACGCCTACGAGCGCGGGGCCGGGGGCGGGTCGATGACCTCGGTCCGCACCGTCGACGGGGCACGCTGACCGTCCTCGCCGTCGGGCCGGCCGGACCGCGGGAGGGCCAGGCGCACCGTCCGTCCCGGCCACAGATCGCGGGCCTCGTCCCCGACCGCGATCCGGACGGGCCCCCCGGGTCCCGCGTCGGCGGACACCTGCACCTCGCGGTCGGTCACGCGGGCGGTCAGCGGCCGTCCCCGGTAGTGCAGAGCCAGCTCGAGCACGCCGGAGCGACCTGGCCAGTGCGGGTTGAACCGCAGGACGTCGCCCCGGATCTCGACGCCGGCGAAGCAGCGCTGCACGACGTCCACGGCCCCCGCCATCGCGCCCAGGTGTACGCCCTCGGCGGTGGTGCCGCCCTGCAGGTCGGCGACGTCGCTGCGCACGACCCGGTCGAAGTGGTGGAGGGCCTCCTCGCGGTGCGCACGGGCAAGCACCCAGGCGTGCACGAGCGCGCTGAGGGTGGAGCCGTGCGTGGTGCGGGCCAGGTAGTGGTTGATCGTCCGGGGGATCGCCTCGGGTGGCAGGACGTAGCCGAGCCCGCCGAGCAGGTCGCGGAGCTCGTCGGCGGAGAACAGGTAGAAGAGCATCAGGACGTCGGCTTGCTTGGAGGCCTGGTAGTCGTCCACCGAGCGCCCCTCGGCCTCGAGGATCCGGTCCAGGCGCTGCAGGTCTCCGTAGCGGCGCCGGTAGGCGTCCCAGTCGAGCTCCGCGAGCTCGCGATAGCCGGCGAACTGGCTGATCACACCGTCGTCGTGGATCGGGACGGCCATGTGCCGGCCGACCTCGTCCCAGCGCCGCAGCTCGTCCCGACCCAGGTCGAGGGTCTCGAGCAGCGCGCGGCGCCGGGTCGACGGCAGCAGGTCGAGCAGCTCCCGGGCCCGCCGGAGCACCCACACGGTCAGGACGTTGGTGTACGCGTTGTCGTCGATCCCGGGCTCGGCGGCGCCGGGGTACCGGGTCGTGTACTCGTCGGGCCCCATCACGCCGCGGATGTGGTAGCGGCCGTCGGCCGGGTCGTGCTCGGCGAGGTCCGCGAAGAACCGGGCGATCTCGAGGAACACCTCGGCGCCGCCCTGTTCGGCCAGGAAGGCGAGATCGCCGGTGGCCTGCAGGTACTGCCAGAGGTTGTAGGCGACGGCCAGGCCGATGTGGCGCTGGCGGTCGCTGGTGTCGGGAAGCCACCGGCCCGAGAGCGGGTTGAGGTGCAGCCGCTGGCTCTCCTCCCGGCCGTCGCTGCCCGACTGCCACGGGTACATCGCCCCGCGCTGCCCGGCGGCCCGCGCGGCCCGGCGGGCGGCGTCGAGCCGCCGGACCCGGTAGAGCAGCAGCGCGCGGGCCAGCGCGGGGAAGCGCAGCACGAGGACGGGGAGGACGAACAGCTCGTCCCAGAACACGTGCCCCCGATAGGCCTCGCCGTGCAGCCCGCGGGCCGGGATACCGGCGTCGAGGTCGAGGTCGTGGCGGGACACGGTCTGGAGCACGTGGAATCCGGCCAGCCGCAGGTCGCGCACGGTCTCCACGGGAGCCGGCCGTGCACCGTCGAGCAGCTCGATCCGGCACCACCGCCACAGCCGCTCCCAGCACCGCGTGTGCTCCGCGAGCAGGTCGGTGAAGCCCGGCGCCTCGGCGAGCAGCTCCGTCGCCGCGAGGGCGGGCTCGGAGACCGCGACGTCCCGTGACGTGACCACCGCGGCGATCTTCTCGATCTCCACCGTCTCCCCGGCGTGGACCTCAACGGTCAGGCGCTGGCCGATCCGCCCCTCCGCACGGTCCGGTCCGCGGGCGACGACGGTGGTCGCGGGGCGGGGGAGCCGGGTCCGGGCCCCGACGGCGACGCGGTGGCGGGACTGGGTGGTCCGAGCGGTGAGGACCACGGTGTCGTCGCCCACCTCGTCGGCCGCGAGGACCTCGAGGTGCCGCCCGGCGAGGTGGCGGTAGCGGCTGACCCCGCTGTTGGTCACCGTGCCGTCCACGCCCGAGGACACGGTGAGCAACCCGTCCCAGTCCTCGGCGACGAACGACGTGTGCAGGCCCGCGAGGTGCCGCCGCTCCATGTGCACGAATCGGCGCTGGTGCAGCCGGCTGTGCCGGCCCGCGACGTCGACGAAACGGGTGGAGCGGCTGAGCACGCCGTGCGCCGTGTCCAGTGCCTGCCGGTGCTCCAGGACCCGCACGGTGGACGGGTCGAGCCACGGGCCGTCCTCGACCGCGATCCGCAGGTCGAGCCAGTTCGGGAGGTTGACCATGCTCTCGTTCTCGACCGCCACCCCGTCGATCTCGTCGGCGAGCCGGTTGAAGAAGCCGGCGGCGTAGGTGCCGGGGTAGTGCACGCCGTCCGCGGTGCTCTCCGGCATCGCCCCGCGGGTGCCGAGATAGCCGTTGCCGAGGGTGCACAGTGCCTCGCGGCGACCCTCGTCGGAGGGGTCCCAGCCCTCGAACTCGACGGTCCAGGCGTCCGGGCCGGTCATCGGGCGTCCTGCTCGTCGGGTTCCGCGCTGCGGTCGACCAGGACCGACACGAGGTCCCGGCGGGGCGTGCGCGGTGGTTCCGGTGCCTCCGGGACGGGGCGACCGACCCGCAGGACGACGACCGGGTGGCCTCCGGTGAGCGCCTGGACGCGGTCGCGGGTCTCGTCGACCTCGAGGACCTGGGTGATCGGTGTCGCGGCGAGGCCGTGGGCCGTCGCCTCGAGGAGCACCGCGCTCATCGCCTCCCCGGCGCGCACCACCGAGGCCGTGTCGTCGCCGTCGACGGTGAGGACGATCAGGGTGGAGACGTCTGCGTGGTCGGCACCGCCGGGGGGCTGGTGGAGACCCCCGCCGGGGAACCAGCGCAGGACGAGGTCGTCGTAGAGGTGCGGCTCGGCGAGGCGGGCGCTGTGGGGGATCCCGTCGGCTCCGCCGGCGTAGCGGTGCGTCCACCGCTGCAGCTCCGCGGTGTACCCGGGCCGGTCGAGCTGGAGGAGGGCCGCGTCGCGCATCGCATCGACGAGGGCGCGGCGAGCGTGCCCGCCGACGACGTGGAGGGCCGCGCCGAAGGTCCGCGCCACGAGGGCGAGCTCGTCGAGGACACCGGGATCGATGGTCTCGGCGGCGAAGCGGCGGCGGTCGGTCCGGCGGCGGTCGATCGCCGCGGCCTGCCGTCGTGCATCGTCGGGAACGGCGTCGGCCGGCTCCCAGGCCACCTCCGCCACCCGACGCTGCGGCGGACCCTCCCGGTCGAGCCGGACGACGGGGGTCCAGCCACGGGCGGCGAGGCCGACGCGCAGGTGGTGCAGCGCGGCGCCGCAGGCGAGCAGCACCCCCTCACCGCGCTCGTCGGTGAACGGCAGCCGACGGTGCGGGTCCACCGCCAGCTCGAGGCGGTCGGGCAGCAGCGTCCACCGCCAGGGCTGGGTGTTGTGCTCCGACGGCGCGCGCAGCGCCCCCTCGAGCGCGGCGAGGACCGCGTCCCGGACCACGGGCTGCCGGCTGGTCGTCATCGTCGACGCTCCCCTCGATCGAGGACCTCGCGGCCGACCGTCGGCGCCCGTCCGCGTCCGCACGGGCCGTCGTCCCGTTGCTCCTCTGCTCCGACCGTCCCCACCCGGTGGCGTCGACCACCAGGCACGAAGTGCCCCGGGGAGCGGGACGATCGACTCGTGCGTCGACCGACGTCGCCGCGTCCTCGTCGGGCCGGGCCCACCGGTGGAGGAGGTCCCCGGCCGTCCGCAGGTCGATGACGAACCCGCCGAACACCCCGGTCGCGGTCCCGGCCGCGGCGAGGTGCGCTGACGCTCCGGATCCCGAGATCGTGACCGGGCCCACAGCGATGGCCTAGCATCGCGGTGGCCCGGTCCGATGCGGGGAGGTCGACGTGGCAACCGCCGAGGAGCAGGCCGCGGGCGCGCCCCTCGACCGGGCGGCGCGCGCCCTCGACGGCGTCGACGACCTGGACATGACCTTCGCCGCCGCGCTGGCGCCCGGCGCCGCCACCTTCCGGCTGGGCCGCATGCGCGGGGCCCGGGCCGGGAGCATGGACGGGCTGGTCACCGCCGTGGGACAGGGCCTCGGCGGCAAGGTCCTGGCGCTCGAGCGCCCGCTGGCCGTGGCCGACTACGCCCGCGCGCCCGGCATCACCCACCAGTTCGACCAGGCGGTGTCGGCGGAGGGCCTGCGGGCCGTGTTCGCGCTGCCGGTGCGGGTCGACGGGGTGCTGCACGGCGCGGTCTACGGGGCGCTGCGCCGCCCGCTGGCGTTCGGTGACCGGTTCCTGTCGCGCATGGCCGAGACGGTGCGCGCGGCCGTCCGCCCGCGCGCGCCCGAACCTCCCGCCGACCTCGACGACGACGTCCGGCTCACCCGTGAGGAGGCCCGCGAGCTGCACGCCGTGCTGCGCGCCGCCCGGGCGGGCACCACCGACCCCGCCGCGCGCGCCCGGCTGGAGACGCTCGCCGGGCGGCTGCACGGCGCGGACACCGCCCCCGGCGTCCACCTCTCGGCCCGCGAGCTCGACGTGCTCGCCCTCGTCGCCGTCGGGGCGGGCAACGGCGCGATCGCGGAGCGGCTGGGTCTCCGGACGGAGACGGTGAAGTCGTACCTGAAGTCCGCGATGGCCAAGCTGGGCAGCCGCACCCGCGGCGAGGCGGTGCACCGGGCCCGGGCCGGCGGCCTCCTGCCCTGACCCCCTCGTTCGTGGGTAGTGACCCGCATCACGCGGGACCTACCGTCGGCCGGGTGGACGTGCCCAGCCTCATGCGCCAGGCCATGACCCTGCACCGCGAGAAGACCGCGATCGTCACCGAGCACCGCCGCCTGACCTTCGCGCAGGCCTGGGACCGGGGCGTGCGGACGGCCAACGGCCTCATCGCGCTCGGGGTCCGCCCGGGCGACCGCGTCGCCAGCCTCGAGGAGAACGACCTCGGCGCGGCGGACCTCTTCCTCGGCGCGGCGATCGCCGGCGCCGTACGCGTGCCGCTCTACGCCCGCAACGCCCGGCAGGCGCACCGGCACATGGTCGAGCAGACCGGGACCCGGGTGCTCGTCGTCGACGTGGCGCACGCGGACGAGGTCAAGGGGCTCGAGGAGGAGGCGGACGGCCTCGTCCACGTGCTGGTGCGCGACGCCGGCTACGAGGACTGGCTGGCCGCGCAGTCGCCCGACGACCCGTTCCTGCCCGTCGGCCCGGACGACTGGTACGTCATCCGGCACTCCGCGGGCACCACGGGGCGGCCCAAGGGCGTCGGCTACACCCAGCACGACTGGCTGGTGAACTGCCGCAACTGGTATTACCGCCTGCCCAACCTGGCCGAGCACAGCGTCGTCGGGCACGCCGGGCCGATCTCCCACGCGTCGGGCTACCTGTTCCTGCCGGCCTGGCTGCACGGCAGCACCAACCTGCTGTTCGGGGCCTTCGACCCCGCGAAGGTGCTGACGCTGATGGAGGAGCACCGCGTCACGCACATGTTCGCGCCGCCCTCGATGGTGCAGATGCTCACTGCCGAGCCGTCACGGGCCGGGCGGGACCTCGCGGCGCTGGAGTGCCTGCTCGTCGGCGGCGCCCCGATCACCGACGCGACCGCGCTCGCCGGGCGGGCGGCGTTCGGCGACGTGCTCTACCAGGTGTTCGGCCAGACCGAGGCCGTCCCGCTGACGGTGATGACCCCGCAGGAGTGGTTCGGCGAGTTCCCCGGCTCGTCGCCGCTGCGCGCCGCGGGGAAGGTGCTGCCGTTCGCGCGGATCGAGGTCCGCGACGAGGAGGGCACCACGCTCCCGCTGGGCGACGAGGGAGAGCTCTGGGCGCAGGTCGAGGGCCAGATGCGCGGGTTCTGGGGCGACGACGAGCTGACGTCCACCCGCCTGGTCGACGGGTGGGTGCGCACCCGCGACATCGGCCGCATCGACGAGAACGGCTACGTCTACATCCTCGACCGCGCGGACGACATGATCGTCTCCGGCGGCTTCAACATCTGGCCCGCCGAGCTCGAGTCCGCGATCGCGAACCACGCCGAGATCGTCGAGGTGGCCGTGTTCGCCGTGCCCCACGACCGGTGGGGGGAGACGCCGATGGCGGTGTGCCGGGTGGAGCCCGGCGCCACCGTCACCGCCGAGGAGATCGTCGAGCTGGTCCGCACGACGCTCGGCTCGTACAAGAAGCCCGGCGTCGTCGAGTTCACGCACGACCCGTTGCCCAAGAACGTGGTGGGCAAGTTGCTGCGCAAGGCCCTGCGGGAACCGCACTGGGTCGGACACGACAGCCGAGTGGCAGGTGCATGATCATGGTTTCGGGAGCGGCGACGCTCGACGACGTCCTCGACACGCAGGACTACGGGGTGCCGTGGGCGCTCGAGGAGCACCACCACGACTGGCAGCGCGCCGTGCGGGACTTCTGCGTCCGCGAGGTCGCGCCCGGTGCGGCCGAGCGGAGCATCGCCGGCGCCTTCGACCCCGAGATCGCCCGTGCGGCGGGCCGCCTCGGTGCCTACGGTCTGCTCGCCGAGGAGCGGTTCGGCGGCGGGGGCGCCGACCTGCGGACGCTGTGCCTCACCGCCGAGGAGCTCGCGCGCGTCGACTCGTCACTGGCCGTCACGGTGCACGTCCAGGCCATCAGCGTGGCGCTGCTCGCGCACCTCGCGGCGGGTCGCGACGACCTCCTCGCCGAGGTGCTGCCCGACGCGTGCACGGGCGAGACGTTCGTGTCGTTCGGCCTCACCGAGCCGACCGGCGGCTCCGACGCCGGCAACATCACCACCTCGGCGCGCCGCGACGGCGACGACTGGGTGATCTCGGGGTCGAAGCAGTTCATCACCAACTCCGGCACCCCGTTCTCGCGCTACGTCATCCTCTTCGCGGCCACCGGCGACGCCACCGCCGGGGCGAACGGACGCTCCCGGCGCCCGGTCTCGGCGTTCCTCGTGCCGCTGCACGCGCCCGGCGTCACCGTCGGGGCCCCCTACGCGAAGCTCGGCTGGCGGGCGTCGGACACCCACCCGCTGTTCTTCGACGAGGTACGGGTGCCGGGCACGGCGCTGCTCGGCGACGAGGGCCGCGGCTACCGCGAGGCGCTGGCGTTCCTGACGTGGGCGCGGTTCCCGATCGCCGCGATGAGCACCGGGCTCGCGCTGGGCTGCCTCGACGACGTGCGCCGCTTCGTCGACGGCCGGACCTCCTTCGGCAGCCCGCTCGGGGGCCACCAGGGGGTCGCGTTCGGCGTCGCCGACATCGCCGCCCTCGCCGCGTCGGCGCGGGTGATGACCTACGACGGGGCCTGGAAGTACGACCACGGCCGCCCGATCGCGAGGGAGGCCGCGACGGCCAAGCTGGTGGCCTCCGAGGCCGCCAACAAGGCCGCCTACCTGGCCACCGAGCTGTGCGGCGGCTACGGGTTCATGGCCGACACGGCGTCGACGCGGCACTACCAGGACGCGCGCATCCTCACGATCGGCGAGGGCACGTCCGAGGTGCAGCGGATGCTCATCGCCCGCGGGCTGGGCCTACCGGTGTAGCAGTTCGCCGGCGGTGCGGAGGTCCGCGACGAACCCGGCGAACATCTCGTCGCGGTCCTGCCCCCGGGCGGGGTCGGCCCGCAGGATCGCCGACGGGTGGATGGTCGGCACCAGCGTGAGGTCGTTCCACGGGCGCGGCTCCCCGCGCTCGGCGGTGATGCGGAACGCCGACCCGAGCAGCGCCTTGCCCGCCGTCGCGCCGAGGGTGAGGAGCACCTGCGGCGCGACCGCAGCCAGCTCGGCGTCCAGCCACGGCCGGCAGGCCTTGATGTGGCCGGCCTTCGGCGTCTCGTGGATGCGCCGCTTGCCCTGGTAGCGGAAGTTGAAGTGCTTGACGGCGTTGGTGACGTACGCGTCGTCGCGGGCGATGCCGGCCTCGTCGAGCGCTTCGTCGAGCAACTTCCCGGCCGGCCCGACGAACGGGGCGCCCTGCCGGTCCTCCTGGTCGCCGGGCTGCTCGCCGACCATCACCAGCCGGGCCTTCGCCGGCCCGACGCCGAACACCGTCTGCGTCGTGTGCTCGTACAGCTCGCAGCGCGTGCAGGCCGCGGCCTGCTCCCGGAGCGTCTCCAGGTCGGGCGGCGTCTCCTCGGCGAAGAGGTCCAGTGGCTCGGTCACCGGGCCGGGGTGCCCAGGCCCTCGGGCCCGACACACCGCCGCTTCCCCCGGGGGAGGAGGACCGGATCCGTCCGCCCCCCGCGCCACACTCGGCGCCATGGGGATCCCGGTCCAGATCACGTTCGACGCCCACGACCCGGCCGCGCAGGCGCGGTTCTGGGCGCTCGCGCTCCACTACGTCCGCCAGCCCCCGCCGCCCGGCTTCGACTCCTGGGAGGACTTCGCCGGCAAGATCGGCATCCCACAGGACCAGTGGGACCGTCTCGACGCCGTGGTCGACCCCGACGGGGTCGGGCCGCGGGTGCTGTTCCAGAAGGTGCCCGAGGACAGGACGGTGAAGAACCGCGTCCACCTCGACGTCAACGTCGGCGGGCATGCCGACGACCGGCGGGAGCGGGCGCAGGCTCACCGGGTGGAGCTCGAGGCCGCCGGCGCGCGGTTCCTGCGCGAGGTCGACGAGCCCACCGGCTGGTGCCTGGTCATGGCCGACCCGGAGGGCAACGAGTTCTGCCTGCAGTAACAGGACGCTCCATCTCCACCCCGGCGAGCACGATCCCGTCGGGCAACGTGACGTCGACGCGGCGCACCTCGGCGAAGCCGAACGCCGTGTAGAGCGGGACACCGGGCAGGGTGGCCATGAGCACGAGGCGGGTGAAGCCCTCCGCGCCGGCGGCCCGCTCCGACGCCTCGAGGATCGCGCGGCCCAGCCCCCGCCGGGTGTGGTCGCCGCGCACGAACATCGCCCGCACCCGCGCGGGCTCGGTCGCGGGGTCGAGCAGGCGCGCGTCGTCGTCGCGGTCGCCGGACCCCGTGTAGAGGCGGGCGCGGCGACTCCAGCCCCCGCAGGCCACGACCTCGCCGCCGTCCTCGTGCACGTAGTAGGTGCCGTCGTCGACCATCGCGCGGTCGAGGTGTGCGATGTGGATCTCGGCGCCGGCCGTCTGCTCGGCGTCGTAGAACCGCGGGAAGATCGCCCGCACCGACGCGCGCATGAGCGCGGCGATCGCCGGGACGTCCGCGTCGGTCGCCATCCGCAGGCTCATCGCGCTCTCCTCGCTCCCGCGGCGCGGGCCGGATCCATGGCGCCCGTCACGGACGCTGCCTAGGCTGCGGCGAGGTCCGCCGACGTCGAGGGGGTCGATGATGACTCACGCCGCCGACGGCATCTGCGCGGTCACGCGGACCACCGACCTGCGACGCCACGCCCGGCTGCTCCACCAGGCCCACGACGCGCGCCTGTCCGGCAGCCGGCCCGCCACCCCGCTGCGCCGCGTCGTGAGCCGGTCGTGGGATCGCGTCCTGTCCTACGGCGTCGCGCCCGACGGCCGGGCCCTCGACGACCCGGCGCCGCCCGAGGTGGTCGAGCAGCGGCGGGCCGAGTCGCCGATCGCGCACGTCCTGCCGCAGCTGCGCGCGAGCCTCACCGCCGTCGCCGAGGACGCCGAGCACATCATGGTGGTCACCGCCTCCGACGGGTTCGTGCTGTGGCGCGAGGGCGCGGTGCGGGTCGGCCGGCTGGCCGACGACCTCGGCTTCCAGCCGGGCGCGGACTGGACCGAGGCGTCGGTCGGCACCAACGCCATCGGCACCGCGCTGGCCGAGCACGCCTCGGTGCAGCTGTTCTCCGCCGAGCACTTCGTGCGCGCCCAGCACCCCTGGACGTGCACGGCGAGCCCCATCCACGACCCGCGCACCGGCGAGATGCTCGGCGTCGTCGACCTCTCCGGGCCGGCGCCGACGGTGCACCCGACGACCGTGGCGCTGGTCCACACCGCCGTCCGGCTCGCCGAGACCGGGCTGTGGGCGGCGCACGAGCACCGGCTCGGCGAGCTGCGCGCCGTCGCCGCCCCGGTGCTGGCCCGCCAGACCGGTCCGGCGCTCGTCGTCGACGACCACGGCTGGGTCGCCGCGGCGACCGGTCTCGCCCCGCGCGACCGCGTCGGGGTGCCCCGCGCGGGCGAGGCGGTGCTCGTCCACGGTCTGGGCGCCTGCCTGCCCGACCGCGTGCCCGGCGGCTGGCTGCTGCGCCCGGCCGACGGCGCCGGGCCGGGGGCGACGCGGCTGCGGCTCGACCTCGACGCCGACCCGCCGGGCGCGGTGGTCGAGGGCAGCGAGCGCTGGCGGCACGCGCTCGGTCGCCGCCACCTGCAGATCCTCGCCCTGCTCATGCGGGCGGGCAGCACCGGGCTCGACGCCGCGGCGATCAGCCGCGCGCTCTACGACGACGCCGACCACCTCGTCACCGTCCGCGCCGAGCTGTCCCGCCTGCGCCGCCAGCTCGGCGGACTGCTGGCCGCCCGGCCCTACCGCATCGCGCCGGGCGTGGAGGTCGTCCCGCCGTCGGCGGCCGAGACCGCGCGGCTGCTCGGTGGAGACGCAACCTCGCTGCAACCCTGGCCGTGACCGGGCTCACCCCCGTGGGATGGCGTCAGCCGGCGGCCTCGATGGTCGAGCTCCGCTCCGCTGCGTCTCCGAGGAGGAGGACCCATGAAGGCTGCTCGCTTCCACGGCCGCGGTGACGTCCGCGTCGAGGACGTCCCGGAGCCCACGCCCGCCGCCGGGCAGGTGCAGGTCGCCGTTGAGTGGTGCGGCATCTGCGGCACCGACCTGCACGAGTTCCTCGACGGGCCGATCTTCACGCCCACCCCGCAGGCGCCGCACCCGCTGACCGGCGGCGCCATCCCGATCACGCTGGGCCACGAGTTCTCCGGTGTGGTGGCCGGGGTCGGGTCCGGCGTCACCGGGGTGTCCGAGGGCGACCGGGTGGTCGTCGAGCCCTACGACGTGTGCGGGACGTGCGTGGCGTGCCGGGCCGGGCGCTACAACGTCTGCCGCCAGCTGGGCTTCATCGGCCTCGACGGCGACCAGGGCGGGTTCGCCGAGAAGATGGTGGTCGACCAGCGGTGGGTGCACCGGATCGACGACCTGAGCACCGAGCAGGGCGCGCTGGTCGAGCCGCTGGCCGTCGGGTACCACGCCACCAAGCTGTCGGGCATCGAGCGGGGCCAGACCGCGGCGGTCTTCGGGTCCGGGCCGATCGGGCTGGTCACCGCAGCCGCGTTGCGCGCCGCCGGCGCCGGGCAGATCGTCGTCGTCGAGCCCGCCGACGCGCGCAAGGCCAAGGCCCCCGGGGCGGGCGCCGACGTCGTGCTCGACCCGACGCAGGAGGACGTCCCCGAGCGCATCCGCGAGCTCACCGACGGCGCGGGCGCCGACGTCACCTTCGAGTGCGCGGGGCTCGACCCCGTCCTGGCCCAGGCCGTGGCGTCGACGCGACCCGGCGGCACCTGCGTCAACGTCTCCATCTGGGGCCACCCGGCGACGTTCGACGTCAACTCGCTGGTGTTCTCCGAGATCAACCTCATCGGCTCGCTGGCCTACGCCGGGCGTCACCCGGAGGTCATCGAGCTCATCCGTGACGGCGTCGTCGACGTCGAGCAGTTCATCACCGGCCGCATCGCCCTCGACGACATCGTCGAGCAGGGCTTCCGCGAGCTCATCGACCACAAGGAGACCAACGTGAAGATCCTGGTGCACCCGTGACGGCGGCACGGATGCGCGTCGCGGTGGTGACCGGCGCGGGACGGGGGATCGGGGCCGCCATCGCCCGGCGGCTGGCGTCGGACGGCCTGGCGGTGATGGTGTCCGACATCGACGCCGACAGCGCGTACGGCGTGGCGCAGGAGATCACCGACGGCGGCGGGCAGGCGACGTCGCTGGCGACCGACGTCGCCGACCGGGACGCGTGCTTCGCCCTCGTCGCGGCGGCCCGCGAGCGCTTCGGGTCGATCGACGTCATGGTCGCCAACGCCGGGATCGCGCAGGTCAAGACGCTGCGCGAGGTGACGCCCGAGGACCTGCAGCGGATGCTCGGCGTCAACGTCGGCGGGGTGCTGTGGTGCCTGCAGGCGGCGGCCGAGGCGATGATCGAGCAGGGCCACGGCGGGAAGATCATCAACGCGGCGTCGATCGCCGGCCACCAGGGCTTCGACCACCTCGGGCACTACTCGGCGTCGAAGTTCGCCGTGCGGGCCCTGACCCAGGCCGCGGCCAAGGAGCTGGCGAGTCACCAGATCACCGTCAACGCCTACTGTCCGGGCATCGTCGGCACCACGATGTGGGACGAGATCGACGAGGGTCTCGGCAGCTACCTCGGCACCGGCAAGGGCGAGGCGCTGAAGCAGTACTCGCAGCTCATCGCCCTGGGCCGCGTGCAGACGCCCGAGGACGTCGCGTCGTTCGTCTCGTACCTGGCGAGCCGCGACGCGGACTACATGACCGGCCAGGCGGTGATGATCGACGGCGGGATCGTGATGGTCTGACGACCAGGTGAGTGGTTCGGGTCGTCATGGCGACCCGAACCACGCACGAGGCCGGAGGCCCTCGGCGCGGGTCGGTTTGCATGGCGAGGGAGTGGCGGGGGTAACATGGCCGTCATGCAGGCACCGCGTCGAGAGGTAGTACTTCGGCGCGCCGGGTGAGCCAGGGCCCCGGCGCGCACCACCGCTCGCTCTGACCAGAGCTCGAGCGGCCCGCCGAGACCTGGCTCGGATCCACCGCCACCACGGATCCTCCAGGAGCCCCGCCGTGACCATCATCGACTCGCCCCGTAGCTCCGCCCCGGCGCCTCGCCGCCTCTCCCGCCTGCCCCGCCCGTTCACGATCCTGACCACCGGGGGCATGCCCGGCGTCATGGACCTCGCGTCGGCGCTGTGCTCGTTCGGCTACCGCGTCCCGGACTTCTCGGTCGACGTCCACGAGGGCGTGAGCTGCTCGTGCGTCCAGTGCACCGTGGCGCTGACCAGCGCGGAGTGCCTCGAGTTCGCCGACCGCGTCCGCACGCTGCCGGGCGTGCTGTCGGTCGAGCCGTCCTGCTGACGCGCCCGGGGCGCATAGTGGAGCGGTGAGCGACGACGCCCGCCGTGACCGTGACGCCGGTGGTTTCTCGAACCCCCTCGAGGAGCTGATCGGCCGCCTCGTGGAGGGCTTCGGCGACCTCGGCCGGCCCGGCGACGAGCCCGGAGGGCCACCGGGAGCGCCGCCGCGGGGGCGCGGCGACACCCGGACCCCGACGCTCGACCGCTTCGGCCGGGACCTGACCGCCGCCGCCCGCGCCGGGCGTCTCGACCCCGTGGTCGGGCGCGAGCGCGAGGTGGCGGCGGTCCTGGAGATCCTGGGGCGGCGCACGAAGAACAACCCGGTGCTGGTCGGTGACCCGGGCGTCGGCAAGACCGCGATCGTCGAGGGCATCGCCGCGCGGATCGCCGAGGGCACGGTGCCCGGACCGTCCGGTCGGCGGGTCGTCGCCATCGACCTCGCCGGGCTGGTCGCCGGGACGAAGTACCGCGGCGAGTTCGAGGAACGGCTGCGCCGTCTCGTCGACGAGGTCACCGCCACCGACCGGGCGGTCGTGCTGTTCCTGGACGAGCTGCACACCGTCGTCGGGGCGGGCGCCGGCGTCGAGGGCACGATGGACGCCGCGGACATCCTCAAGCCCGCCCTCGCGCGCGGGGAGCTGCAGGTCGTCGGGGCGACGACGCTCGAGGAGTACCGCCGCCACGTCGAGTCCGACCCGGCGCTCGAGCGCCGCTTCGCCCCGATCACCGTCGACGAGCCGACCGTCGAGGAGACCGTCGCGATCCTCGACGGGCTGCGGGCGCGCTACGAGGACCACCACCACGTGCGCCTGCCCGAGGACGCGCGCCGCGCCGCGGTGGAGCTCACCGCCCGCCACGTCCGCGACCGGTTCCTGCCCGACAAGGCCATCGACGCCCTCGACACCGCCGCCGCCCGCGTGCGGCTGCGCCGCGGGGAGGCCCCCGGCGCCTCGACCACCGTGACCGTCGCCGACGTCGCCCAGGTGGTCGCGGACCGGACGGGCCTGCCGGTCGCGCACCTCACCGACTCCGAGCGCTCGCGCCTGCTCGGCCTCGCCGACCACCTGCGCCGCCGCGTCGTCGGCCAGGACCACGCGCTCGAGGCCGTCACCGACGCCGTGCTCGCCGGGCGCGCGGGGATGGGCCAGCCGGGGCGGCCCGTGGCGTCGTTCCTGTTCGCCGGGCCGACCGGCGTCGGCAAGACCGAGCTGGCCCGCGCGCTCGCCGAGGCCCTGCACGGCTCCGACGAGCGGCTCGTGCGGCTCGACCTCGGCGAGTTCCGCGAGGCCCACACGGTCAGCCGCCTCACCGGGGCGCCCCCGGGCTACGTCGGGCACGACCGCCCGGGCGAGCTCACCGAGGCGATCCGCCGGACGCCGTCGTGCGTCGTGCTGCTCGACGAGATCGAGAAGGCGCACCCCGACGTGCTCGCGCTGCTGCTCGGCGTCCTCGACGCGGGCCGGCTCACCGACGGGCGGGGGCGCACGGTGTCGTTCGCCGACGCTGTCGTGATCATGACGAGCAACCTCGGGGCGACGGCGCTGAGCGACGGCAAGGACCCCGACGAGGCCCGTGCGGGCGTCGTCACCGCCCTGGCGCGGGCCCTGCGACCGGAGTTCCTCGGGCGGATCGACGAGGTCGTGCTGTTCACCCCGCTCGACCCCGAGGCCCGGCACGCCGTCGTCGGGCTGATGCTCGACGGCACCCGCGAGCGGCTGGCGGCCCAGGAGATCGGGCTGACGGTGACGCCGGCCGCGGTCGACGTCCTCGTGGCCCGCGGGCACGACCCGGCGCTGGGCGCCCGGCCGATGCGCCGCGTCGTCACCCGGGAGGTCGACCGGGCGCTGTCGCGCCGGATCGTGGCCGGCGCCCTGCGCCCGGGCGGGCACGCCACGGTGGACGCTCCCGACCCGGACGGTCCGCTGACGATCGAGGTGGGCGCTACTCCACCGTGACGCTCTTGGCGAGGTTGCGGGGCTTGTCGATGTCGCGGCCCAGCGCCCGGGCGGCGTGGTAGGCGAGCAGCTGCAGCGGCACGCCGAGCAGGATCGGGTCGAGCTCGGGCTCGAGGCGCGGCACGTGGATCACGGCGTCGGCCAGCCCGTCGGGCAGCTCGGCGTTGGTGACGGCGATGACCGGCCCGCCGCGGGCCTTGACCTGCTCGATCGTCGAGATGTTCTTGCCCAGCAGCTCGTCGTCGGGCACCACCACCACGCACGGCATCTCGGCGTCGACCAGCGCCAGCGGGCCGTGCTTGAGCTCGGCCGCGGCGTAGGCCTCGGCGTGCACGTAGGAGATCTCCTTGAGCTTCTGCGCGCCCTCCCGCGCGACCGCCGCACCCCGCACGCGACCCAGGTAGAACATCGAGCGGGCGCCCGCGTAGCGCTGCGCCACCGCCTCCACCTCGTCGGCCGACCGCAGCGCGGTCTCCACCGCCTCGGGCAGCCGCCGCAGCCCCTCGACCAGCCGGGACCCGTGCGCCGAGGACAGGTCGCGGACCCGGCCGAGCAACAGCGCGAGCAGCGCGAACGACGTCACCATCGAGCTGAAGGCCTTGGTCGACGCGACCGACACCTCCGGGCCCGCGTGCAGGAACGTCCCGGCGCCGCACTGGCGCGCGATCGCCGAGCCGATGACGTTGACGACGCCGACGACGCGAGCGCCCTTGCGCTGCAGCTCCTCGACCGCCGCGAGGGTGTCGATGGTCTCGCCGGACTGGCTGACCGCGACGTAGAGCGTCTCGGGGTCGACCAGCGGGTTGCGGTAGCGGAACTCGCTGGCCTGCTCGGCGTCCGAGGGGATGCGGGCGAGCTCCTCGACCAGCCCGGCCCCGATCTGACCGGCGTAGAGCGCCGAGCCGCAGCCGAGGAACGTCACGCGGCGGATGCCGCGCAGCTCGCGCGGGTCGAGCCGCAGGCCGTCGAGGCGGGCCGTGGCGAACCGGGCGTCGAGCCGGCCGGCGAGGACGCGGCGCAGGGCCGCGGGCTGCTCGTGGATCTCCTTGGACAGGAAGTCGGCGTGGCCGTCGAGGTCGTAGTCGGCGTCGTCGACGTCGACGGTGGTGGGCGGGCCGAGACGCGACCCCTCGTA
This sequence comes from Actinomycetospora chlora, assembly GCF_039542135.1. Classification (NCBI taxonomy): domain Bacteria; kingdom Bacillati; phylum Actinomycetota; class Actinomycetes; order Pseudonocardiales; family Pseudonocardiaceae; genus Actinomycetospora; species Actinomycetospora chlora. The sequence goes on along the minus strand of NZ_BAABHO010000011.1, from coordinate 98,186 downwards.
GCCGGCGGCGGTGAGCGTCGCGATCTCGCCGTCGGCGAGGAACACGACCTGGCGGGTGTGTCGCACGAGCGCCGCCACGTCGGAGGCCACGAACATCTCGCCGTCGCCGAGGCCCAGCACGATCGGGCTGCCGTTGCGGGCGACGACGAGCTCCTCGGGGCGTCGGGCGTCGAGCACGACCAGCCCGTAGGTGCCCTCGACGACCCGCAGCGCCTCCTGCACCGCCGCCTCGAGCGAGGGCGAGCCGCCGTCGAGCGCCCGGGCGATGAGGTGGGGGAGCACCTCGGTGTCCGTGTCCGAGCGCAGCACGACCCCGTCGGCGGCGAGCTTGCCGCGCAGCTCGTCGGCGTTCTCGAGGATGCCGTTGTGCACGACCGCGACGCGGCCGGACGCGTCGGTGTGCGGGTGCGCGTTGCGCTCGCTCGGCTCGCCGTGCGTGGCCCAGCGGGTGTGGGCGATGCCGGTGCGCCCCGGGGACTCGTCGTCGCCGATCGCGGCGCGCAGGTCGTCCACGCGGCCCACGGCCCTGGTCGTCCGCAGCGCCTTGCGGTGCGCCACGGCCAGACCGGCCGAGTCGTAGCCGCGGTACTCGAGCCGGGCGAGCCCCTCGACCAGGATCTTCGTCGCCGGGCGGTTCCCGACGTACCCCACGATGCCGCACATGGTGGCCTCCCCCTCCTGTCGGTCTAGCCGTAGACGATGCGCCGCAGGCGGCGCTCGGTGATCGGTCCCGGCGCCACGGGACGGTGCGCGAGCTCGTCGGCGATCACCGTCCAGATCTCCGCGTTGCGCCGGTCGCGGGCCTGCAGCTCCCGGTGGCGCCGCCTGACGTACTCCTCGGTGGTCTCGGAGTAGTACGCGACGACGTCGGCCACCACCCGCGCGGCGACCGCCCCGGACAGACCCGTCGTGGCGGCGACGTGCCGCACCAGCTCGGGGTCCACGGGTCCGAGCTTGCCGCGGTTCGGCGCGAGCGGCCAGGATCCTGCCCGGGATCGGGCAGGATTGCTGATCAACGGGGGCTGACGGCACCGTCCAGCAGGGCGTCCACGAGCCGGGCGGGCATCGCGGGGTCGACGGGCTCGCGGGTGAGCAGGACCCGGAAGTGCACCGGGCTCACCAGCATCTCGATGAGCAGGCGGGGGTCGACGGTGTCGGGGAGCTCGCCGCGCTCGATCGCGCGGACGACCATCTGCTGCGAGCGCTCGGAGCGCGAGGCCCAGTAGCGGTCGCGGGCCGCGCGGGTGTCGGGGTCGTCGCCGGCGACGGCGAGGGTGCGCTCGAGGGCGTGGCCGACGGGCGTGGCCAGGAAGTCCGCGAGGTCCTGCGCGTAGGCGGTGAGGTCGTCGCGCAGGCTCCCCGTGTCGGGCACCCGCAGCCCCTCGGTGGCGTCGAGCAGGGCGTCGATCAGCAGGTTCTCCCGCGTGCCCCAGCGCCGGTAGATCGACGTCTCGTGCACCCCGGCCCGGTCCGCGACGTCGGCGACCCGGAACCCCTCGAGGTGGTGCGCGAGGAGGAGCTCGAGCGCGGCCTCGAGGACCGACGCGCGGACGCGCGCGGACCGGCCGCCGGGCCGGCGCCGTACCTCCTGCTCGACCATGCGGACCATGCTAACGCCAGTGGGCTTGCTTTTCGACGCCGCCACGGCGCACACTCCTGACGCAGGTCGACTGGACTTAGCGGACGAGGGAGCAGCCGATGCAGATCGATCGCGACGTCGCGGTCACCACCCGGGACGGCTCGCCCGTCGTCGTCGACGTCTTCCGCCCCGACGGCGACGTGCCGGCGCCGGTGATCGTGTCGGTGGGCCCGTACGGCAAGGACGTCCACTGGCCCGACCGCTACCCGCTCTACGACCTCGTGCAGAACAACGAGCACATGGTGTGGGAGACCCCGGACCCGGAGTGGTGGGTGCCGCGGGGCTACGCCCTGGTGCGCGTCGACACCCGCGGCACCGGCAAGTCCCCGGGCCGGCTGGACCTCTACGGGCCGCAGGACGCGGAGGACTTCTACGACGTCGTCGAGTGGGCCGCCGCGCAGCCGTGGTCCACCGGCAGGGTCGCCTCCAGCGGCATCTCGTGGCTGGCCATGATGGGCTGGCGCGTCGCGGCGCTCCAGCCGCCGCACCTCGCCGCCGTGGTGGCCTGGGAGGGGTCGACCGACTTCTACCGCGAGTGCGCCTACCAGGGCGGGCTCTACTCGAACGGGTTCATCGAGTTCTGGTGGGACCGCCAGATCGAGCCGCAGCGCACCGGGCCCGACGGCGACGACTGGCGCGAGGTGCTCCCGCAGCACCCCCTCCTCGACGACTACCACCGGGCCCGCGCCACCGACCTCGACCGCGTCACCGTGCCCCTGCTCTCCGCCGCCAACTGGGGGGCGCTGCACCTGCACCTGCGCGGCAACATCGAGGGCTGGCGCCGCGCGGCGTCGCCCGACAAGTGGCTCGTGGTGCACACCGGCACCCACATCGACCCCTACTACGCGGACTGGGCCCAGGATCTGCAGCTGCGGTTCCTCGACCGCTACCTCAAGGACCAGCCCGAGTGCATGGACGGCGTCGCGCCGGTCCAGCTCGCGATCCGCCACGGGCGGGACGTCGTCTGGCGCGACGCCACCGACTTCCCGCTGCCGGAGACCACGTGGCGCGAGCTCTACCTCGGCGAGGGGACGCTCGAGTGGTCGCCGCCGGCGTCGTCCGCCGACGTCGCGTACCCGGCCACCTTCGAGACGGCCCCCGCCACCGAACCGCTGGAGCTCACCGGCCCCGTCGCGCTGCGGCTGTGGCTCTCCGCCGACCAGGACGACCTCGACGTGTTCGCCCGCGTGCAGCACGTCGGCGCCGACGGGGTGGTGATCCCCGGCGTCGGGCCGCAGGGCGGCCCGGTGCCGATGGCCATGGGCTGGCTCAAGGCGTCGCACCGCGCGGTCGACCCCGAGCGCTCCGAGCCGGGACGCCCCTGGCACCCGCACGACCGCGAGGAACCGCTGGTGCACGGCGAGCCGACGCTGCTCGAGGTGGAGATCTGGCCGACCAGCATCACCCTCGGACCCGGCGAGCGGCTGCGCCTGGAGCTGGTCGCCGCCGACAGCGACCTGGGGATGATGGCCCACGACCACCCGGCCCTCCACCACCCCGCGGCCGGCGCCGTCGTCCACGTCGGCGGCGAGCACGCCTCGCACCTGCTCGTGCCCGTCATCCCGCAGTGAGGGCTAGCTGGTGATGTCCTTGCGCCGGAACCACCAGATCGCGGTCGCGCCGAAGGCGATGCACCACACCAGGGCGGACAGCACGCCGCGGGCGAGGTCGGTGCCGTCGACGTCGAGGGTGAGCAGGTCGGCGAAGGCGAACACGTCGTGGGTCGGGAGCAGGTTGCGCAGCGAGCCCAGGGCGTCGACGGTGTCGAGGATCTGGGACAGGATCGACACCAGCACCGCGCCGCCGACCGCGCCGAGCGGGGCGTCGGTGAGCACCGAGAAGAGCGTCGCCACGCCGGCCACCCACAGCAGGTGGATCGCGAGGTAGGCGACGGCCAGGGCGATCCGCACCAGCGCGGTGCCGTAGGGCAGCGACTCCCCGGTGGGGGAGAGGTAGTCGCCCGCCCCGTAGACGATCGTGCCCAGCACCACGGCCACGAGCGGCAGCACCACGAGCGTCGCCAGCGACAGCAGCGCGGCCACGATCGTCTTCTGGCGCAGCAGGCGCACGCGCGGCACCGGGATCGCGAGCAGGTAGCGCAACGACGACCACGAGGCCTCGCTGGCGACGGTGTCGCCGAAGAACAGCGCCACCACCACGACGAACAGGAAGCTGGCCGACGCGAACACGGCGAACACCGCGAAGTTCGGGCCCGACGCCTGGGCGAGGTCGGTGAGGCTGGTGGCCGCCGCGCCCTGCTGCGGGTCGTCGCCGACCGAGAAGGCGATCCAGAGGATCACCGGCAGCAGGGCGAACAGCCCGAGCGTCACCTGCGTGCGCCGGCGCCGCCACTGGCGGGCGAGCTCGACCCGGACCGGCAGGGTCCGAGGCTGTTCCAGGGCGGTGCTCACGACCGGGTCCCCTCCTCGCCGATCAGCGCCAGGAACGCGTCCTCGAGCCGGCGCCGGGGTCCGACACCGCGCACCTCGAACCCGGCCTCGACGAGCGTCCGCACCACCTGCGCCCGGTCGACGCCGCCGAGGTCGACGATGACGACGTCCGCGTCGGACGGGTCGGCAGCGACCTCGCGGACGCCGTTGCGCCCGCGCAGGACGGTGACGGCCTCGTCGCGGCGGTCGGCGTCGACGCTGACCGCGACCTGGCCGCCCGCCACCAGCTCGGCGACCTCGCCGGTGGCCACGACGCGGCCGTGGTGCATGACGACGACGTGGTCGCAGGTCTGCTCCACCTCGGCGAGCAGGTGGCTGGACACGAGGACCGTCTTGTCGCCCGATCGCGCGTAACCCCGCAGCACCTCCCGCATCGCGTGGATCTGCGGCGGGTCGAGGCCGTTGGTGGGCTCGTCGAGCACGAGCAGGTCGGGCAGGCCGAGCATCGCCTGGGCGATCGCCAGACGCTGGCGCATGCCCTGGCTGTAGGTGCGCACGGTCCGCTCGACCGCCGTGCCGAGCCCGGCGATCTCGAGGGCCTCCTCCAGGTGCGCCTCCGCGGCCGGCCGGCCCGTGGCGGCCCAGTACAGCTCGAGGTTGTCGCGCCCGGTGAGGTGCGGGAGGAACCCCGCGCCCTCGACGAACGCACCGACGCGCCCGAGCACCGGCGACCCGGCCACCACGCGGCGGCCGAACACCCGCAGCTCGCCCGCCGTGGGGGCGATGAGACCGAGCAGCATCCGCAGGGTCGTCGTCTTCCCGGCGCCGTTCGGCCCGAGCAGCCCCAGGACCTGGCCGCGCTCCACGGTGAAGGAGACGTCGTCGACGGCCACGAGCCCGCTCGGCCAGCTCTTCGACAGCCCGCGGACCACGAGCGGTGTGTCCGCCAGGCCCTCCTCGAGCGCGAGGGTCCCGCCGGGCTCGAGGTCGCGCCGGCGGCGCCGCGCGGCGAGCACCCGCGCGACGAGCCACGCCACGAGCACCCCGACCAGCAGGATGGCCGCGGTGAGCAGCGGGGCGAGCGGCACCGAGGTTCCGCTGCGGACGTCGCCCAGCACGGTCGGGACGGCGAGTGCGCCGTCGCCCGCCAGTGCGACGCGGTAGACCGCCGGCTGGGTGGCCGCGGCGAAGGCCTGGTCGGTGGTGGACACCGCGACCTCGAGCCGGTGGCCGGCGGCGAGCGTCGCCACGACGGCCGGGAGGCTGATGGCGGTCTCGCCGGGCCCGGCGAGCCGGACGGGGGAGACGGCGTTGCCCAGGAGCGTGCGCGACCCCGGCCCGCCGTCGCCGGGCGCGACGTCGTAGACCTTCGCGAACAGCACCGGCTGACCGCCCGGGCGGCCCGGTACCGCCGACACCGTGAGCCGCACCTGGGGCGCCCCCGCGATCACGGTGCGCGCCGGGAGGGGATCGGTGGTGAACGTCGCCGCCTGGCCGGGCAGGTCGGACGCGAGCCGGCCGAGCAGCGCTCCCGCGCCGCCGCCGGCACCACCGCCGGCACCACCGCCACCACCGGCACCGCCGCCGCCACCACCCGAGCCGCCCCCGGAGCCACCCGAGTCGGAGTCCGAATCGGAACCGGAGTCGGACCCGCCGCCGGCCGCCCCGGCCAGCCCCGTGAGCCCCGGCACCGAGGAGATCGCCGCGGGGGCCCCGCCCGCGGGCGCCACGACGTCCTGCGCGTCGCCGCGCAGCGGCAGCGCCGTGCGTGGGGCGCCCGGCCCGCCGTCCAGACCCGGGTAGGTGCTGGCGGTGACCGTGCGCTGGGTCGGGGCGCTGCGGGCCTGCACGCCGGACGGGACGACGTAGGTGAACGCCGTGCCGGGGTCGGGCGCGGTGCCGGCGAGGTGGTGGTCGAACCACGCCTGCATCCGCTCGGTGGTGCGCCGGTCCGGGTCGCCGCCGTCGTGGCCGCCGGCGAACCAGCTCACGGCCACCGTGCCGCCGCCCGCGGCGATCTGCCGGGCGGTGGCGTCGGCCTGGTCGAGCCCGAAGAGCGTGTCCCGCTCGCCCTGCACCAGCAGCGTCGGCGCGGTGATCCGCCCCGCGACCGAGGCCGGCGAGGCGCGGGTGAAGAAGCTCGCGAGGTCCGCGGGCTCGCGACCGGTGGTGACCGCCGCGGTGTAGCCCGCGCAGACCTCGGGCAGGAACCGCCCGCACACGTCCGGCGGCGCGCCCTCCTGGCCCGGCGCCGGACGCGAGCCGCTACCGAAGAACAGGGATGCCCAGGCGCGCTTGAACACCCCGTCGGGGGCGGCGGCGCTCGCGGCGGGCGTGGTCGCCGGGTCGGGGCCCGCACGGTTGGGGAAGAGTGCCTGGCCCAGGTCGTTCCAGGTGATGATCGGGATGGTGGCGTCGACGCGGCGGTCGGTGCCGGCGAGCAGCAGCGCCAGCGCCCCGCCGTACGACGCCCCCGTGACGCCGACGCGCGGGTCGCCGGGTGCGTCCTGGCGCACCTCCGGGCGTCCGGCGAGCCAGTCGATCAGCTGCTGGGCGTCGGCGACCTCGTAGTCCGGCGAGTTCAGCGCGATCTGCCCGGTGCTCGCCCCGAACCCGCGCGCCGACCACGCCAGCGCGACGTAGCCGCGCTCGGCCCAGCCGCGGGCCTCGGCGGCCACCGAGTCCTTGCTGCCGCCGAAGCCGTGCGCGACGAGCACCGCCGGGGCCGGCGCGGTGGTTCCCGGGAGCCACAGGGTGGCGTCGAGGCTCTGGGGCTGGTCGCGGGCGGGACCGTCGCGGACCTCGATGCGCAGGTCCTGGCGCTGCACCGTGCCGCCGGGGGCGGGCGCGGCGGCGACCGTCACGACCCCGAGCAGCGCGACGGAGAGCACGACCCCGAGGACCCGGAGCGGGCAGCGGATCACCGGACCATCACCCCGGCACGCTATCCCGCGACGACCTGTGCCGGTCGTGAACCGGTGGTGAGCAACCGGCGTGCTCCGCGCCACCCGGGGCGCCGTCGCAGCGCGTTCACCGCAGTGACACACTGCGTGGCGGAGGGGAGTATCCCCAGACGTCGGCCTCGTCAGCACGGCCGTCGGACCGGCGTGGTCGGTCTCGGCGCCCGGGGCCGCCGGTCGCCCGGTCGGGCGGCGGGAGAGACCTCCGGTGGTCAGTCCTGCCCGCCGGAGATCGGAGCCCTCGGATGTCCGTGCCCTTCTGGGTGTGGGTCGTGACGATCGTCGCCCTGCTGGCCGTCCTGGCCCTCGACCTCGCGATCGTCGGCCGGCGGCCGCACGAGGTGGGTGTGCGCGAGGCGGCCCGCTGGGTCGCGGTGTACGTCGGGCTGGCGGCGCTGTTCGCGGCCGGGCTGATGCTGGTCGCGGGCCAGGCGCGGGCGACGGAGTTCATCGCCGGCTACGTGCTCGAGTACTCGCTGTCGGTCGACAACCTCTTCGTCTTCCTGCTGATCATGGGCGCGTTCGCCGTCCCGCGGGTGCACCAGCACCGCGTGCTGCTCTTCGGGATCCTCATCGCGCTGGTCCTGCGCGGCGGGTTCATCCTCGCCGGGGCGGCCGTCGTCGCGCGCTTCAGCTGGGTGTTCTACCTGTTCGGCGCGTTCCTCGTGCTCACGGCGGTCAAGGTCGTCACCGGCGGGGGCGAGGACGAGGAGTTCCGCGAGAACGCCGTCCTGCGCCTGCTGCGCCGCGTGCTGCCGATGACCGACGACTACGTGGGCACCCGCTCGGTGGTGCGCCGCCGCACCGACGGCGGGCGGCTGCGGTGGTTCGTGACGCCGATGCTGCTGGTGATGCTGGCGATCGGGACCACCGACCTGCTCTTCGCCCTGGACTCGATCCCGGCGATCTTCGGGCTCACCCGCGACCCGTACATCGTGTTCACCGCGAACGTCTTCGCGCTCATGGGGCTGCGCCAGCTCTACTTCCTGCTGGGCGGCCTGCTCGCGAAGCTCGTCTACCTCTCGTGGGGCCTCGGGGTCATCCTCGCCTTCATCGGCGTCAAGCTCGTCCTCGAGGCGCTGCACACCAACACGCTCCCGTTCCTGAACGGTGGCCGGCCGGTGGACGTGCCGGTGATCAGCATCCAGGTCTCCCTCGCCGTGATCGTCGGTGTGCTGATCGTCACGACCGTCGCCAGCCTCGTCCGGGCCCGGGTGGACGCCCGGTCCGCGCAGCCCAGTGCGCTGGGCCGGGAGGACCACCCGGCCGCGACCACCCCGTCGGCCGGGTCCTGACGCCCTCACGGCGGAGCCACCGGCCGCCCGGTTCGGTGGCAGTCTCGACGTCGGGTCTCGAGGGGAGTCGGTAGCGCGGTGGCGGGACGGTCGGGAGAACTGCTGCGCCGGTGGCGCAGCGCGCGGGGCCCGTGGCGGTGGGTCGTCGTGGCCGTCGTCGCCGCGCTGCTCGTCGGCGTCCCGGCCCTGCTCGCGTCCCGGCCCGGGGACGCCCGCGCCGACCCGGTGCAGCTGCGCGACCTCGTGGCCGCCTCCGCCGACCGGCCCTGGACGGGCTACGCCGAGGCCCGCGCCGGGCTCGGCCTGCCCCGCATCGCGGCGCTCTCGGACCTCACGACGCTGCTCTCGGGCGTGACCCGCCTGCGCGGGTGGTACGCCGCACCGGACAGTGCCCGCACCGACGTGCTGTCGGCGGTGGGGGAGCGTGACCGCTACACCACCCCGCGCGGCCAGGCGGTGTGGGACTACGGCGCCGAACTGCTGACGCTCGTGGCCCGTGACCCGGAGGTGCGCCTGCCCCGCCCCGACGACCTGCTGCCGCCGGACCTCGCCCGCCGGCTGCTGTCCGGCACCGCCCCGTCGGACCCCGCCACCGAACTGCCGTCGCGCCGGGTCGCGGGCGTCGACGCCGCCGGCGTCCGCGTCACCGTGACCGACCCGGGGACGACGGTCGGGGCGCTCGACGTGTGGGCCGACCCGGCCACGGGGCTGCCGGTCGCCGTGGAGGTGCGGGCCAAGGGGGTCGCGGAGCCGCTGATCAGCACCGCGTTCGCCGAGCTCGAGCAGGGCCCGCCCGACCCCGCCGCCCTCGAGCCCCGCCGCGGGCCGGGCGCGGGGGTCACCCGCAGTCCCACCTCGGACCTGTTCGGCGTCCTCGGCCGCGGCGACGGCTCGACGCTGCCCGCCAGCGTCGCCGGGCGCGACCGCGAGCCGCCCGAGCGGCGCTTCCCGGCACTGGGCCAGTACGGCACGACGCTCGGCCAGCTCATCGCCGTCCCGCTGCCGCCCGACCTCGCCGGGAGCCTGCTCGACGGCATCGGCCGCGCCGGCGCGGGCCGGACCCTGACCGTCGACGGGCAGGGCGCCGCGCTCGAGACGCCGCTGCTGCGCCTGGCCGTGATCCGCAGCGGGGACGGCGCCCGGGCCTGGGCCCTGGCCGGTCTCGTGCCCGCCACCGCGATCGACGCGGGCGCGGCGGACCTGCTGGCGGGGGGCCGGACGTGAGCCGGGAGACGAAGCGGAGCGGAGCTCGACCCATCGAGGGCCGCCTGGTGATCGAGACGCGTGGCGTGACGAAGCGGTACGGGTCGCACGTCGCGGTCGACGACGTCGACCTGCACGTGGCCGAGGGCGCCCGCTACGGCTTCCTCGGCCCCAACGGCTCGGGCAAGACGACGATGGTCCGGATGCTCCTCGGCCTCGTCTACGCCACGCGCGGCGAGATCGAGGTGCTCGGGCGGCCGGTGCCGGCGCGGGTGGCCGAGGTGCTGCCGGAGATCGGCGCGATGGTGGAGGGCCCGGCGGCGTACCCGCACCTGTCGGGCCGGGCCAACCTCGCGCTGCTCGACGCGTCCGGGCCACGCCGTGACCGCGACGGCCGGCGGCGGCGCGACCGCGTCGAGGAAGTCCTCGAGCGGGTCGGGCTCGGGGCGATCGACCGCCGCCCGGTGCGGGCCTACTCGCTGGGCATGCGCCAGCGCCTCGGGCTGGCCGGTGCCCTGCTCAACCGCCCGCGCCTGCTCGTGCTCGACGAGCCCACCAACGGCCTCGACCCCCACGGCATCCGCGAGGTGCGCGACCTGCTGCACGAGCTCAACGACGCCGGCACCACCGTCTTCCTCTCCAGCCACCTGCTCGCCGAGATCGAGGCGCTGTGCACGACCGTCGGCGTCGTCGACCGGGGACGTCTCGTGCTCGAGGACGACCTCGACGCCGTCCGCGGGCCCACCGGGCGGCTCGTCGTGCGCACCCCCGACCCCGATGCCGCGGCCCGCGTGCTGGGCCGGGCGGTCGCGGAGCGGCACGACCACACGCTCGTCGTCGACGGCGCCCCCGGCGGCCCGCCCGCGCTCGCGCGCCACCTCGTCGAGCACGGCGTGCCCCTCGACGGGCTCGTCGAGCAGCGGCGCAGCCTGGAGGACGTGGTGGTGGACCTGACGGGCCCGGGCTCTGACACGCAGCGTTCGAGGGAGCACGCCGATAGGGGAGCTGGCAGGTCGATGGCCGACACGCAGCGCCGGAGCCGCCGGTGATCCGCGTGGAGCTGATCAAGCTCGCCCGGCGCCCGCGCACGTGGGTGGCGGTCGGGCTGCTGTGCCTGCTGCCCGCGATCGTGGCGGTGTTCCTGGCGACGACCCGCATCTCGCCGCCGCCGGGCCAGGGGGCGGCGTTCCTGTCGGCGGTGCTGCAGTCGGGCTCGCTGTACCCGGCGGCGGCGCTGGCCCTGGTCCTGCCGATCTTCCTGCCGGTGGCGGTGGCCGTGGTGGCCGGCGACGCGGTGGCGGGGGAGTCGTCGCAGGGCACGCTGCGCTACCTGCTCGTGCGCCCGGTCCGCCGGACGTCGCTCCTGCTGGCGAAGCTCGTCGCCGTCGTCGTGTTCGTGGTCGCCGCGGTGCTGGCCGTGGCCGGCAGCTCGTACGTGGTCGGGGTGTCGCTGTTCGGCGCGGGCGACCCGGTGGCGGTGGTGCGCGCGCTGCCCGAGGTCACCGGGGGCGACGACGCCGTCGCCGGCACCGGCCCGGCCGGTGGCGGGACCGCCCAGCAGCAGCCGACGGCCGGCGGCCAGGTCGGCGGCGCGGCCCAGGCCCCCGACGCCGACACGGGGGACACGACGGCGGCCGCGGACGACCAGGCGGCCCGGGAGCGCGCCCGGTCGTCGGTGTCCTCGCTCTCGGGTGAGGCGCTCTCCCCGGCCGACCTCGCGGCGCGCCTGCTGGGCGCGATGGGCTACGTGACGGTGTCGATGCTCGGGGTGGCGGCGATCGCGCTGTTCCTCTCCACGGTCACGGCCTCGTCCCTCGGCGCGACGCTGGGAGCGCTCGCGGCGCTGATCACGAGCCAGGTGCTGGTCAGCCTCGACGCCGCCTCGTCGGTGACCCCCTACCTGCCGACGCGGTACTGGCTCGCCTGGATCGACTTCTTCCGCGACCCGATCTTCCTGCGCGACATCACGGCGGGCCTGTGGCTCCAGGCGGGCTACGTCGTGGTCCTGATGCTCGCCGCCTGGGCCAACTTCGCCACCAAGGATGTCACGAGCTGATACCGCCGGTCGGCCGGTAGAGGGAACGTGCGGGCGTGACTACGGTTCCCTGACACCCGAACCGTTCACGCACCGTGAGGGCTCTTGTGCCAGCACCCGACGCGCTCGTGCTCCTCGTCGAGGACTCCCCGCAGGACGTCGAGGCCGTCGGCCGCACGCTCGCGAGGTCGTTCCCCCGCGCGCGCCTCGAGGCGGTCGGCGACGGCACCGCCGCCCTGCAACGGCTCGCCGACACGGGCGCCGAGCTGCCCGACCTCGTGCTGCTCGACCTCAACGTGCCGGGCCTCGACGGGCACGGGGTGCTCTCGACGGTCCGGCGGCGGGCGCCGCTCGACGGGCTGCCGGTGGTCGTGCTGACGTCCTCCACGCACCCGCGCGACGTCGAGGCCTGCTACCGGGCGGGGGCCAACACCTACGTCGTCAAGCCGGTCGACCTGCCGGCGTTCCAGGCCGTGCTGCGCGGCGTCTTCGCCTACTGGCTCGGGACCCTCACCGAGCACGGCAGCGTGAACCAGAACGAGCTGCCCTGACCCTCGACGGACTCCAGCCCGATCCGCCCGCCGTGGCGCTCGACGATCCGCCGGCTGATCGCCAGGCCCATCCCGATGCCGTCGGCCCGCCCCGGGTGCAGGCGCTGGAACGGGGCGAACACCTGGTCGCGGCGCTCGGGCGGGATGCCGACGCCGTTGTCGCGGACGTAGACCGCGCAGTCGTCCTCGCCCGCGTCGTCCGGGAGCGGGCCGAGGCCCACCTCGACCCAGCGGGGCCCGTCGGCGGCGTACTTGACGGCGTTGACGACGAGGTTGGTCAGCACCTCGCCCAGCTGCACCCGGTCGCCCCGCACCGCCGGCAGGCGTCCGTCGCGGCGCAGCTCCACGCCCGCGGCGCGGCAGCGCTCGGCGACGACGGCGGCGACCTCGTCGAGGACGCCCTCGAGGTCCACGACGACGGGGTCCAGCTCGCCGCGACCCACCTGCGAGTAGCGCAGCAGCGACTCGAGCAGCTCGTCCATGCGCACCGCGAGCAGGCAGATCGTCCGGAGGCGCCGCATCGACTCCGCGTCGAGCTCGGGGGCGTCCTCCAGCACGAACCCCGCGGTCTGGGCGATCGCGCGCAACGGCTCCTTGAGGTCGTGGGAGGCGGCGTAGGCGAACGTGTCGAGCTCGGCGTTGCTGCGGGCGAGCTCCGCGTTCCAGGCGGCGAGGTCGTCGCCGCGGCGGGCCGCGACCCCGGCCGCGACCTCCGCCCGTACCTGCTCGTCGACCTGCACCGCGAGCAGCAGCATCGTCAGGAGCAGCACCGCGAGCAGCATCTGCAGGTAGACGTGGCTGACCCCCGGCGCGACGCCGAGCGTCGCGGAGAAGCCGAGGCCCTCGGCCTCGCCCTGTGCCGCGGTCAGGGCGGTGCCCAGGCCGACCACCGCCACCGCGCCGACGCCGAGCCGCAGCGCGACCCAGATCAGCAGGAGCGTCGGGAGGAAGACCAGGACCAGCGTCTGGGACCAGAACAGGGCGGCCGTGACGGCGACGGCGGCGACGGTCGCGGCGGCGGTGGCCACCACGGTGCGCCGCGTCCAGGGCAGCGTGAGGACGGTGATGACCGCCGTGCCGACCACCAGCACGGCGAGCCCGTCGCCGAGCCACCACCGGGCGACGAACAGGTACCAGGGCCGGTCGCCGCCGGCGAGCGCCGCGACGAGCGCGCCCACGACGCCGCCGACGAGCGGCGCGGCGAGGACCGCGCCGAGGAGGAAGCCGCGCAGGTCGCGCAGGCGGCTCAGATCGGGTCGCCCGCGGGCGACGGCGCGCGCCAGCACCGCCCCGAGCGCCGGCTCGACGGTGTTCGCCACGGCGTAGCCGACGGCGGCGAGGATGCCCAGCCCGGTCGCGAGGTCGATCGCGACCTCCGCGACGGCCGCGGCGAGGAGCACGGCGGGCCACCACCGCCGACCGAGCACGCACAGCAGCGCCACCGTCCACCCGGCCGCGGGGAAGAACGACGGGCCGAGCCCGTTCGGGTCGAACCACGACATGGCGGTGACCGACCCGGCCGTGTAGCCGAGCCCCGCGACGAGGAACACCACGCCGTGGCGGGCCGTCACCGGCAGGCGGTCGACCGCGGGCCCGAGGGCGGCGAGCACGGGCATCCGCCCATCGTGTCCGGCGCACGCACCGCCCGGCAGCCGCCGTTCGTCAGATGACCAGGCGGTAGGTCACGAGCCCTGCGCACCCTCCGTGCGCAGCTCGTCGCACTGCGTCGGATCGGCCGTGGGCAGGGGCCCGGTGCCCAGGGCGCGGAGCACGAGCCCGACCGCGAGCGGGTCGATCGGCAGGCGGGAGTGGGGGATGGTCGCGTCGCTGCAGACGTCCTGCAGGCGCACGGCGTCGGTGCCCGGGAGCTCGGCGGACTCCGGCGGGGTCACCGTCTCGTCGTCGGCGGTCCACAGCGAGAGCCACGGCAGCCCGGGCGGTGCCGTGGTGAGGCCGCTGAGCAGCGCGCTGCCGGGCGCGAGCTGCTGGCAGGCCCGCGGGCACGCGCCGGGGACGAGCGCGCCGCCCGCCGCGGCGAGCTCGGCGCCCCGCAGCGGCGAGCCGAGCGTCACCACCCGCCGCACGGCCGGGGCGGTGCGCTCGCGGTCGAGGTACACCCGCGTCGCCACCCCGCCGGCCGAGTAGCCCACGACGTCCACCGACGGCGCGCCCTCGTCGAGCAGGCCGCGGACGGTGTCGTCGATCGTCGCCGCCTGGGTGACGAGGTCGCCGGTGCCGCCCGAGGGCAGCTCGACGATCACGGCCCGGCGGCCGTCGGCGCGCAGCCGGTCGGTGAGCGCGATGAACGCGGCCCGGTTGCCGCCGTAGCCGGGTACGAGGACCACGGCGCCCGGGACGGCGGGGTCCGCCGGTGGGGGGACGCGGTACTGGCGGGCCACGGCCAGGCCGACGAGCAGCGCCAGCACCGCGGCGACCGCGAGGAGCACGAGCACGAACGCCCGCCGTCGCGGGGCGAGGCCACCGAGCGGTGCCCGCTCGGGCCAGATCCCCATGGCTCCCAGTGTGCCGTCACCCGTGTCGTGGCACGGTGTCGCCGTGGCCGCACCGACCGACACCGCCATCGACACCGCCGAGGCCGCCCGCATCGTCGGGCGTCTCGAGCCGATCCACTCGATGATCTACTTCGTGCCGGAGACGGCCGCGGAGCTGGCCGAGGTCGGGATCACCCGCAACCGCGACCAGTACTTCGCGCAGCGGTCGGCGCCGATGGGGGCGGTCGGGCCCGGCGTCGTCGCGGCGACGTTCTTCAACTTCAACCCGGCGCTCGTCGCGCGGTCGGTGCCGGGCGTCTGGTCGCTCGCCGCGCCCGCCGACGTCCTCAACGCCCGGCTGCGTGCGGCCGACGCGGCGCTGCGGCGCCTGCTGGGCGACGACGTCTCCTCGGCCGCGACGCGCGAGGCCGCGGACCTGGCCCGCAAGGCCTGCGACGGCGCCGCGGTCGAGGACCGCCCGCTCTACGCCGCGCACGCCGACCTGCCCTGGCCCGACGAGCCCCACCTCCAGCTCTGGCACGCCGTGACGCTGCTGCGCGAGCACCGCGGCGACGCCCACCTCCACGCCCTGTCCTCGGCGGGGCTCGCGGGCATCGAGGCGCTGGTCACGCACGTCGCCACCGGCAAGGGCTTCACGGTCGGGTTCGCCCAGCAGAGCCGCGGCTGGTCGCCCGAGCAGTGGTCCGCGGCGTCCGCGGCCCTCGTCGAGCGCGGTCTGGTCGACGGCGACGGCGGGCTCACCGAGGCCGGTGCCGCCCTGCGGGCCGAGATCGAGGACCACACGACGCGGATGTCGCTCGGCCCCTGGCGCCACCTCGGCGCCGAGGGGATGGCCCGCCTCGCCGAGGTCTCGCGACCGTTGTCGAAGGCCGTGCTGCCGGCCTTCGCCATCGAGGGCGTCTTCGCGCCGGGCTCGCCCCGCGCGTCGAAGGGCTGACGCCCGGGGTCCCGTGATCACCAGGTCGAGGGACACCGGCGGAGACGTCCACGAGGTGCGTTTCGGCCTGCTGATCACCACGAACCGCGCTCAGCGGACCTGCTGCGGCCGCCCGGAGGCGTCGAGCCCCTCGCGCCGGCCGCGGCGCGCGAGCCAGATGCCGCCGCCGACGACGAGGGCCGCCGGCACCACCCACAGCAGCGAGCCGAGCAGCCAGTGCACCAGCGGCAGCACCACGCCGCCGAGCACCACGAGCGCGCCGATGCCGGCCAGGATCCACACCACGATCTTCATGACCTCGATGCTGCGCCGGTCGGCGCCGCCGCGGATCGGGGTGCACCCTGATCCCGGTCTCGGGGTCGGGAGGGGTGCACGTGCGGGTCACGGTGGTCGGGGCGGGGATCGTCGGGCTGGCGACGGCGTACACGCTCGTCGGGGCGGGCGCCACGGTGCGCTGCCTCGACGTGGGCGCGCCGATGGGGGCGCGCTCCGCCGGTGACACGAGGATCTTCCGGGTGGCGCACGGCGACCCGGACCTCGTCGCCGCGGCCCGGCGCGCCTCGGAGCTGTGGGACGACTGGTCGATGACGGCCGGCCGCACGTTCGTCGGCGGCGACCGCGTGATCGTCAGCGGGCCGCGCGTGCCGGCATGGTCGGAGGCCATGACGGCGGCGGGGGCGATCCATCGGGTGGTCGACGGCGTGCTGCACGACCCCGCGGGCGGGGTGCTCGACCTCGCCGCGGCGGGGGCGTTCCTCGTCGCCGCGGTCGGACCGGAGCAGGTCAGGGTCGCCGGGGTCGACGCCGACGCCACCGTGCACACCGCCGGCGGCCCGATCGACGCCGACGCCGACGCCGTCGTCGTGGCCGCCGGGGCCGGCACGCCCGCCCTCGTCGCACCGCTCGGGATCGACGTGCCGGCCGGGCTGGAGCACCACACCCGCTTCACGTTCGCCGGGCCCGCCGACCGCCCCTGCCACCTCGACGGCTGGGGGGACGGCCGGGAGGACGGGCCGCTCACGAGCACCTACCAGCACCGCACCCGGACCGGGCACTGGGCGGTCGGCGGGCACCTGCCCGACGCCGACACCGCCTGGGAGCTCGGCGCGGACGAGGTCGCCCGCCGCTCGCGCGCCGCCGTCGTCGACCACGTCCGGCGCCACCTCCCGCAGCTCGACCCGACACCGGTCGAGGAGCTGCGCTGCACCCCGATGCGGGGCGCGGGCGACGGGGTGCACACCGCCCGCGCCGGGGCCGTGCACGCCGTCTGGGGGGACAACCTCGCCAAGCTCGCGCCGCGGATCGGTGAGCAGCTCACCGCGGCGGTCCTGGGGCTGACCAGCAGCTGACCGGGAGCTGACCAGGGTGGCCCGCGGAATGCCGGCGGGTGACGGGACGTTGTCCCGTCAGCGGCGCGACCCCGCCGGCGTGGTGCACGCCATCGCCCCGCGGCGGGGCGTCGGGGATCACCCCCCGTAACCTGGAGTCGCCGCACCCGTCTCTCAGCTGGAGTTCCTGCGTGTCCGTCACCGCCCCCGAGCGTTCCGAGTCCGCCTCCGGGCGCGCCGACCTGCGCAACGTCGCCATCGTCGCGCACGTCGACCACGGCAAGACGACGCTCGTCGACGCCATGCTGCGGCAGTCGGGTGCCTTCTCCGCGCGCACCGAGCCGGTCGACCGGGTCATGGACTCCGGCGACCTGGAGCGCGAGAAGGGGATCACGATCCTCGCGAAGAACACCGCGATCCACCGCGACGGGATCACCTACAACATCATCGACACCCCCGGCCACGCCGACTTCGGCGGCGAGGTCGAGCGCGGCCTGTCGATGGTCGACGGGGTCGTGCTGCTGGTCGACGCCAGCGAGGGCCCGCTGCCCCAGACGCGGTTCGTGCTGCGCAAGGCCCTGGCCGCGCACCTGCCGGTGATCCTGGTGGTCAACAAGACCGACCGCGCCGACGCGCGCTGCGCCGAGGTCGTCGACGAGTCGCTCGAGCTGCTCCTCGAGCTGGCCACCGACCTCGGGCTCGACGACGACGTCGTCGCGGGCCTGCTCGACCTGCCGGTCGTCTACGCCAGCGCCCGCGCCGGCCGCGCGTCGCTGGAGCGCCCGGCCGACGGCGAGGTGCCCGACACCCCGGACCTCGCGCCGCTGTTCACGATCCTCGACCGCCAGGTCCCGGCCCCGACCGACGACCTCGACGGCCCGCTGCAGGCCCACGTCACCAACCTCGACGCGTCGGCCTACCTCGGCCGCATCGCCCTGTGCCGCGTGCGCTCCGGGCGCATCCGTCGCGGCCAGCAGGTCGGCTGGTGCCGCGAGGACGGGTCGGTGACGCGCGTCAAGGTCACCGAGCTGCTGCGCACCGAGGCCCTCGAGCGGGTCTCCACCGAGTACGCCGACGCCGGTGACATCGTCGCCGTGGCCGGCATCGCCGAGGTCACGATCGGCGACACGCTCGCCGACCCCGAGGACCCGCGCCCGCTGCCGCGCATCACCGTCGACGAGCCCGCGATCGCCATGACCATCGGCATCAACACGTCGCCGCTGGCCGGACGCGACCCCAAGCCCGGCACGAAGCTCACGGCGCGCCTGGTGAAGAACCGGCTCGACGCGGAGCTCGTCGGCAACGTCTCGATGCGCGTGCTGCCCACCGAGCGCCCCGACGCCTGGGAGGTGCAGGGCCGCGGCGAGCTCGCGCTGGCCATCCTCGTCGAGCAGATGCGCCGCGAGGGCTTCGAGCTGACCGTCGGCAAGCCCGAGGTCGTCACCCGGGTCGTCGACGGCAAGGTCCACGAGCCGTTCGAGCGCCTGTCGGTCGACGTGCCCGAGGAGCACCTGGGCGCGGTCACCCAGCTCCTCGCGGCCCGCAAGGGCGAGATGCTCGAGATGGCGCACTCGCCGTCGGGGCAGGTCCGCATGGAGTTCCGCGTGCCGTCGCGCGGGCTCATCGGCTTCCGCACCGAGTTCCTCACCGAGACCCGCGGCACCGGCATCGCCAACCAGCTCTTCGACGGCTACGGCCCTTGGGTCGGCGAGCTGCGCGCCCGCATCTCGGGCTCGCTCATCGCCGACCGCGCCGGCGCCGTCACCGGCCACGCCGTCGGCCTGCTCGCCGACCGCGGCGACCTCTTCGTCGGGCCGACCACCCCGGTCTACGCGGGCATGGTCGTCGGCGAGAACTCCCGCTCGGAGGACATGGAGGTCAACATCGTCCGCGAGAAGAAGCTGACCAACATGCGCCAGTCCTCGCAGGACGTCCTCGAGCGGCTGACCCCGCCGCGCATCCTCTCCCTCGAGCAGTCGCTGGAGTTCTGCTCGGAGGACGAGTGCGTCGAGGTGACGCCGGGCGCGGTGCGGATCCGCAAGGTCATCCTGGATGCCCAGGAGCGGCACAAGGCGCGCAACCGCGCGCGCCAGAACGGCTGATACCCGACACATCGGGAACCCGGCGGCGCCCGCCGTCCGTTGACCGATCATGCTGCTGACGGCCGGGGGAGGGCTCGCCGGCTGGGCGACCGACCTGATGGCGTCCTTCGGGGCGCCGGGCGCGGGGATCATCGTCGCGCTCGAGAACGTGTTCCCGCCCATCCCCAGCGAGGTCATCCTGCCGCTCGCGGGGTTCGCCGCCGGCCGCGGCGAGTTCTCGGTGCTCTCGGCGATCGCCTGGACCACCGGCGGCTCGGTGGTCGGGGCGATCGCGCTCTACCTCGTCGGCATGCTCGCGCCGGAGCACCGCGTGCGGCAGGCGCTGTCGCGGATCCCGATGGTGCACCTCGAGGACGTCCGGCGGGCCGAGGCGTGGTTCGACCGCCACGGCCGCTGGGCCGTCTTCCTCGGCCGCATGGTGCCCGGCATCCGCAGCCTCGTCTCGCTGCCCGCGGGCGCCCGGCGCATGCGCTGGTGGGAGTTCGGGCTGCTCACGGCGCTGGGCAGCCTGATCTGGAACACCGTGTTCGTCTACGGGGGCTACGCGCTCGGCACGCGCTGGTACCTCGTCGAGCGGTACTCCGGGGTGTTCCAGGTCGTCGTGCTGGTGCTGCTCGTCGCGCTCGTCGCGTTCATGCTCGTCAAGCGCTACCGGCGCCACCGGGAGCGCGTGCGGGTCATGAACGCCCCCACGGAGGTGATCGAGCGCCCGGGCCGCTGAGCGGCCTCGGTCCGCGGGGGTACCTCTCCGGCATGACACGCCACGCACTGATCTCCGGCGCGAGCATCGGCGGCCCGGCCCTGGCGCACGAGCTCGACGCCCGGGGCTGGCGCACCACGATCGTCGAGCGGGCGCCGGCGCTGCGCGACGAGGGGCAGAACATCGACGTCCGCGGTGCGGGGCGCGTGGTGCTGCGCCGGATGGGGCTGGAGGACGCCGCGCTCGCCGCCGGGACGACGGAGGTCGGCCTGCGCATCATCGGGGCGGGGGGCGCGACCGTCGCCGAGTTCCCGGCGGGCGAGAACGACATCGACGGCCCCACCGCCGAGCTGGAGATTCTGCGCGGGGAGCTGTCGCGCCTGCTCTACGAGCGCACCGCGGACCGCACCGACTACCGCTTCGAGGAGCGGATCCGCGACCTCGACGACCACGGCGACCACGTCACGGCCACCCTCGCGAACGGGGAGCGGATCGACGCCGACCTCGTGGTGGTCGCCGAGGGCACCCGGTCGAGGACCCGGGAGCTGGTGGTGCCGGAGGTCGAGACGACCGAGCTGGGCCTCGTGATCGCCTACCTCACGATCCCGCGCACGCCGGACGACGACCGCTGGTGGAACTGGTACCACACCGAGCGCACGCTGGGGATCAGCCTGCGGCCCGACAACCACGGCACGACCCGCGCGATGCTGAGCTTCCTCACCGACGTGCGGGGGCTCGAGCGGCTCGAGCGGCCCGACCAGGTGATGATCCTGCGCCGCACCTTCGCCGACGCCGGCTGGCAGGCGGCGCGCGTCCTCGACGCGCTCGACGACGCCCCGATGTACCTGGACGCCGTCGCGCAGGTGCGTCTCCCGCGCTGGAGCACGGGACGCCGCGTGCTGCTCGGCGACGCCGCGTGGGCGACCGGCCCGTTCGGCACCGGCACCACGCTGGCGCTGACCGGCGCGCACGTCCTCGCGGGCGAGCTGGAGGCGCACGCCGACCACCGGGTCGCCCTCGAGCGCTACGAGCAGGTCATGCGGCCGTTCGTCGCGAAGGCCCAGGATATCCGGCCCTCGACGATCCGCTGGGTCAACCCGTCCTCGCGCGCCGCGCTGGCCGTCAACAACGGCGCCTTCCGCGTGGCGGCGGGCGTCCAGCGCCGGCTCGGCGCCCTCACCTCGCGGCTGTTCCGCCCGCCGGCCGACGCGGTCGAGCTGCCCGACTACCCCGTGCCGGCCGCGGTGCCCAGCCGGTGAGCCCGGGCCGGTGACGGGTCGTCAGCGCTGCTCCTGCGGGCGCCCGTCCTCGGCCCAGAGCGTGTGGAAGGTGCCCTCGCGGTCGGTGCGCCGGTAGGTGTGCGCGCCGAAGAAGTCGCGCTGGCCCTGGATCAGGGCGGCCGGCAGGCGGTCGGCGCGGAGGGCGTCGTAGTAGGCGAGCGCCGAGGAGAAGCCCGGCGACGGGATGCCGAGCTGGGCGGCGACGGACACCACGCGGCGCCAGGAGTCCTGGGCGCCGGCGAGGGCCTCGGAGAACGAGGTGTCGGTCAGCAGCGTCGGCAGCGCCGGGTCCCGGCGGTAGGCCGCCGTGATCTCGTCGAGGAACCGGGCGCGGATGATGCAGCCGCCGCGCCAGATCGCGGCCACGTGGCCGAGGTCGATCGACCAGTCGTACTCCGCGGCGCCGGCCTGGATCTGGTTGAAGCCCTGGGCGTAGGCGACGATCTTCGAGGCGTAGAGGGCCTGCTCGATGTCGTCGGCGAAGCCCTCGGCGGCCGCGCCCTCGAGCACCGCGCCGGACGTGCCGGGCAGGCCGCGGGCGGCGTCGCGCAGCGCGCGGTTGCCCGACAGCGAGCGGGCGAAGACGGCCTCGCCGATGCCGGTGACCGGCACGCCCAGCTCCAGGGCGTTCTGCACCGTCCAGCGCCCGGTGCCCTTCTGCTCGGCCTCGTCGGCGACGACGTCGACGAACGGCTTGCCGCTGTCGGCGTCGACGTGGGAGAGCACCTCGGTGGTGATCTCGATGAGGTAGGAGTCGAGACGGCCCTGGTTCCACTGGCGGAACGTGTCGGCGATCGCCGCCGGGTCGAGGCCGAGCCCCTTGCGCAGCAGGTCGTAGGCCTCGGCGATGAGCTGCATGTCGGCGTACTCGATGCCGTTGTGGACCATCTTGACGAAGTGGCCCGCGCCGTCGGCGCCGATGTGGGTGCAGCAGGGCTCACCGTCGACCTTCGCCGCGATGTCCTCGAGCAGCGGGCCGAGCGCGTCGTAGGCCTCCTTGGGTCCGCCCGGCATGATCGACGGCCCGTTGAGGGCGCCCTCCTCGCCGCCGGACACGCCCATCCCGACGAAGTTCAGGCCCTTCTCCGACAGGGCCTTCTCGCGGCGGCGCGTGTCGAGGAAGTGGGCGTTGCCGGCGTCGATGATCACGTCGCCCTGCTCGAGCAGCGGGACGAACTCGTCGATCACGGCGTCGGTGGCGGCGCCCGCGGGGACCATCAGCACGATCCGGCGGGGCCGCTCGAGGGCGTCCACGAAGTCCTGCGCCGACTCGGCCCCGACGAACGTGCCCTCGTCGGAGAAGTTCTCCACCAGGTCCCGCATGCGCTGCGCGCTGCGGTTGTGCACCGCCACGACGTGCCCGTGCCGGGCGAGGTTGCGGGCGAGGTTGCGCCCCATCGTGGCCAGGCCGCTGACGCCGATCTCGGCTTTTGCACTCACGCGGTGCAGAGTGCCCACCCGACCGCCCCCGACACCAGTACCGGGACGTGATCCACTCGGCGCGTCGCACCCGTCCGTGTCGCACCCTCCGCGGGCCTTCCGCGTTGTGTCACGACGGGGTCACGGACGGTGCTCCCGGGTGATCGGGGGACGTGCGTGGCGGGCACGGGACGACGGTGGTGGATCGGTGTCCTGAGCGCCGCCCTGATCGCGACGGGGCTGCTGGCGGTCACCGGCAGCGGGGCCGCCGCCCCGGTCGCGCCACCCGCGCGGACCTGCGACCAGTTCGGGTCGTTCCCGCTGGCCGGGGCGACCTACGTCGTGCAGAACAACCGCTGGGGCGCGAGCACCGAGCAGTGCGTCACCGCCGCCGCGAGCGGGGTCGGCTTCACCGTGGACACCGCCCGGCACGTCAACACCACCGGCCCGGCGGGCTACCCGTCGGTCTACCGCGGTTGCGTCTACGGCTACTGCACGGCGCGCAGCCCGTTCCCCCGGCGGGTCTCCGACCTCGGCACCCTGCGCTCGACCTGGACGACGTCGCGGCCCACCACGGGCGGGACGCAGCAGTACAACACCGCCTACGACATCTGGTTCGACCCGAGCGCCACCCAGGCCGGCCGCAACACCGGGGCCGAGATGATGGTCTGGCTCAACCGCACCTCGTGGGTGCAGCCGATCGGCACGAAGCGCTACGAGATCACGCTGGCCGGCGCCCGCTGGGAGGTCTGGTACGGGCGGATCGACCTGCCGGTGATCTCGTTCGTGCGCAAGGTGCCGGTGACGTCGGTGGCGAACCTGCCGCTGACCGACTTCGCCCGCGAGGCCGTCCGGGTCGGTGTGGTCAAGCCCGCCTGGTACCTCACGAGCGTCCAGGCCGGCTTCGAGCCCTGGACCGGCGGCACCGGCCTGCGGACGTCGACGTTCTCCGTCACGCGCAACGGGCAGTAGAGAGTTCACCGGACCGCCACCCCGCGGCCGCCGGATCCCGCACGGCGGTCGGCGCCGGACCGGTCTGATGGGCGCGTGAGGGCGCGGGACCGCTTCCGCCGGACGTGCGCGGCCGTCGCCGGCGTGCTCCCCGGGCCGCTGCGGCGGGTCGTCGCGCCGAGCCTGCTCGGCTTCGGCGTGGTCAACGGGTCCACGTTCGCGGTCGACCTGCTGCTGCTCTCCCTGCTGGTCGACGGCGCGCGCCTGCCGCTGTGGCTGGGGGTGACGGTCGCCTACGCGACGGCGTTCGCCCTGTCGTTCGTGCTCAACCGGTGGCTGAACTTCGACCCCGAGCGGCCGGTGGGCGCCCAGGTCGGCATCTACGTCGCGGTCGTGGCCGTGAACTACGCCGGGATCGTGTTGGGCGTCACGCACGCGCTGGCGCACGTCGGCGTGCCCTACCAGCCGGCCCGCCTCGCCGCGGGCGTGTGCGAGGCGGCGTTCATGTACGGCGCCATGCGGTGGATCGTGTTCGGGCGGGCCGGAGCCCGGACCCGGACGTGAGCGCTGGCTACGCTGGCGGTGTGCTGTCCCGGATCGACCTGCGTGCCGCCGTCCCCGCCCCCGCCGAGCTGCGGGCGATGCTGCCCCGGGCCGCGGTCGACGTCGACGCGGTGGTCGAGCGCGTGCGCCCGGTGATCGAGGCCGTGCGCGAGCGGGGCGCCGAGGCGGCGCTGGACTACGCCGAGCAGTTCGACCGGGTGCGCCCGGAGTCGGTGCGGGTGCCGGCGGCCGCGCTGCGCGAGGCCCTCGCGGGGGTCGACCCCGACGTGCGGGCGGCGCTGGAGACCTCGATCGAGCGTGCGCGCACCGTCCACGCCGACCAGCGCCGCGTCGACACCACCACCCAGGTCGTGCCCGGCGGCACGGTCACCGAGCGGTGGGTGCCGGTCGCCCGCGTCGGGCTTTACGCCCCCGGCGGGCTGGCGGTCTACCCCTCGAGCGTCGTCATGAACGTCGTGCCCGCCCAGGAGGCCGGGGTCGAAGGGCTCGTCGTCTGCTCGCCGCCCCAGGCGGAGTTCGGTGGCCGGCCGCACCCGCTGATCCTCGCGGCGGCCGCGCTGCTCGGGGTCGACGAGGTGTGGGCCGTGGGCGGCGCCCAGGCCGTCGCGCTCCTGGCCTACGGCGGCGTCGACACCGACGGCACGGCCCTCGAGCCGGTCGACACCGTCACGGGCCCCGGCAACATCTACGTCACCGCGGCCAAGCGCGTGCTGCGCGGGCGCATCGGCATCGACTCCGAGGCCGGCACCACCGAGATCGCGATCCTCGCCGACGGCACGGCCGACCCGGTGCACGTCGCCGCCGACCTGATCAGCCAGGCCGAGCACGACCCGGCCGCCGCCTCGGTCCTGGTGACGACCTCGCCCGAGCTCGCCGACGCCGTCGACGCCGAGGTGTCGTCCCAGGTCGCGACCACCAAGCACACCGAGCGGATCACCACGGCGCTGTCGGGCCCGCAGTCCGGCACGATCCTCGTCTCGTCGGTCGCTGATGGGCTGCGGGTGGTCGACGCCTACGCCGCGGAGCACCTGGAGATCCAGACCGCGGACGCCCGCGAGGTGGCGGCCCGGGTGCGCAACGCCGGCGCGGTGTTCGTGGGCCCGCACAGCCCGGTCTCGCTCGGCGACTACTGCGCGGGCTCCAACCACGTCCTGCCCACCGGGGGTTGCGCGCGGCACTCCAGCGGCCTGTCGGTGCAGACGTTCCTGCGCGGCATCCACGTCGTCGACTACTCCGCCGAGGCCCTGGCCGACGTGGCCGACCGCGTCGTGGCCCTCGCCGACGCCGAGGACCTGCCGGCGCACGGCCAGGCGGTGACGGCCCGCTTCGGTCGGCGGCGCGACGCGCAGCGCAGCGGAGCCGGAGCCATCGAGAAGGACCGTTGATGAGTGACGTCATCGGGGCGGGCGTCTCTCTCGACGACCTGCCGCTGCGCGACGACCTGCGCGGGCGCAGCCCCTACGGCGCGCCGCAGCTCGAGGTGCCCGTCGCGCTCAACACCAACGAGAACCCGTTCCCGCCGCCGCCCGCGCTGGTGGAGTCCGTGGCGCGGGCGACCCGCGAGGCGGCGGCCACGCTGCACCGCTACCCGGACCGCGACCACGTCGCCCTGCGCACCGCCCTCGCGGCCTACCTGACGCGGGCCACCGGGGTGGGCCTGGCGACCGAGAGCCTGTGGGCCGCCAACGGGTCGAACGAGGTGCTCCAGCAGCTGCTGCAGGCGTTCGGCGGCCCGGGGCGGCGCGCGCTGGGCTTCGAACCGTCCTACTCGATGCACCCGATCCTGTCCGCGGGCACGCGCACCGAGTGGATCCCGGCCCCGCGCCGCGACGACTTCTCGCTCGACGCCGACCAGGCCGTCGGCGTCGTCACCGAGAAGCGGCCCGACGTGCTGTTCGTGACCACGCCCAACAACCCGACGGGCCAGTCGATCGAGCTCGACGAGCTGCGGGCGATCGCCGAGGCGGCGCCCGGGCTGGTGATCGTCGACGAGGCGTACGTGGAGTTCTCGTCCGGGCCCAGCGCGGTGGAGCTGCTCGAGCCCCTCGGCCACAAGCTGGTGGTCAGCCGCACCATGTCCAAGGCGTTCGCCTTTGCCGGCGGGCGGCTGGGCTACCTCGCCGCGGCGCCGGCGGTGATCGAGGCGCTGATGCTCGTGCGGCTGCCGTACCACCTGTCGTCGCTGACCCAGGCCGCGGCGCTCGCGGCGCTGGAGCACGCCGACGACACCCTCGCCCTGGTGGCCACGCTGTCCCGCGAGCGGGACCGGATCGCCGCGGCCCTCGCCGACCTCGGCGCCCGCGTCGTGCCGAGCACGGCGAACTTCCTGCTCTACGGCGGCTTCCCGGCCCGGCACGCGGACGCCCACGCCGCCTGGCAGGCCTACCTCGACGCCGGCGTGCTCGTCCGTGACGTCGGCATCCCGGGGATGCTGCGGGTCACCGTCGGCACGCCGGAGGAGAACGACCGGTTCCTCGAGGTGAGCGCGGACGTCCTGCGCTCCTGACGAGCTCGTCCACGACGACCGCGGCGAGGCCACCGTCGTGGCGATCGAGCGGGGCTGAGCCGCTGCTCTCCAGCGTGATCTCCCGGGAGTGTCACCAGCGCTGTCGTGTCGAGCAGGGGATCGTTACCTTTTCGTGATCTGCTCGGGGTTGTCCCCGGGTCGTTCTCGGCCCGGCGTTGTCGGGGGTCGGGGCTAGCGTCCTGTTCGTGAGCATCGACCAGGACGTACGGCCCTTGGTGGCTGCCCTCCTGGACGCGCTGGGCCCTGGACCGGAGTTGGATTCGTTGTTGGAGGAGCTGTCGGCGGCGGCTCTGTCGGGCGAGGACCTGGCGGCGTATCTGCGGGCGTGTGCACGTCAGCAGGCGCGGTCAGAGTCCCGGACGTTGACGGCGATGCACCATCTGGGCCGGGCCCGCGCCGGCTCCACCGAGCGGTATCAGGGTCGTGACGAGTTCTCTGGCGACGAGGTCGCCGCGGTGCTGTGCTGGTCACGGTCGATGGCCACCCGCAAGCTCGGCCTCGCTGACGACCTCGAGGTGCGGCTCCCGGCGGTCGGGCAGGCGGTGTGGGAGGGCCGGCTCGACCTCGCCCGGGCGTCCCGGCTGTGCGAGTGGACCCGCGACCTGCCCGACGACCTCGCCCGCCACGTCTGTGACGTGCTGCTGCCCGATGCCGAGTCGATGACGGTCGGGGAGCTGATCGACCGGATCGAGCAGCTCGTCATCGAGCTCGACCCGGACTGGGCCGCGCGGCGTGAGGCGCGGGCGCGGCGCAACGGGCGGTTGATCCTGCAGGCGAATCCGTCGGGGACGGCGACCCTGTCGTTGGTGGATGTGGCCGCCATGTCGGGGCTGGCGATGCGCGACCGGGTCGACGCGCTGGCCGCCGCGGTGCGCGGGCTCGGGGTGCTGACCCCGATCGGGACGCTGCGCAAGGAGGTCGCCGGGCGGCTGCTCGACGGCTCCCTGGCCGGCCTCGACGGCCGCGCGGTCGCGGTGCTGCTCGCGGCGGAGTACCACGCCCCCGGCGACGACCCCGGCGGCAACGACGATCCCGGCCCCGACGACCCTGGCCCCGACGGACCGTGCAGCGGCCCCAGCGACGGCGGCCCCAGCGACGGCGGTCCCAGTGGCGGCGGACCTGGCGGTGGACCTGGCGGCGAGGCGAAGTGCGAGCCTCGCCAGGGACCCAGTGGCTCCGACGACTGCCGTGGCACGACCGGCGGCTCCGCTGGCGACGAGCCTCGGGGCCCTGGTCGCGGTGATCCCGGCAGTGGTGATCCCGCCGGCGGCGCGGCGGCTGGCGCGGGCACCGGCCCCGGGCAGGGCCTCCTGGACCTGCCCGACCTTCCCGACCCAGCCGGCGAGGCTGGGGACCCGGAGCCGTTCCCGCGGCTGTTCGACGGGCCCGAGCCGGGTCCGGGGCGGGTGCGCGCCGGGGTCGGCGAGGTGCGGCTGCGGCTGAGCACGGCGCTGGGGCTCGATGATCTTCCCGGCCAGGTGCCCGGCTACGGCATGGTCCTGGCCCGGCAGGCCCGCCAGCTCCTCGGGCGTCATCGCCGTGGTGAGTGGCGGGTGGTGTGCACCGATGACCAGGGGCGGTTGCGGCACGTGCTGCTCGCCCGGCGACGACCAGGCCAGCCCCGGCCGGGTGGGTCGGGGCAGCGGTGCCGGGCGATCGTCGAGCTCCAGGTCCTGACGACACTGCTCGCTGCCCTCGACCCGGCCGACCACGGCGGATGGGCGTCCCTGCTGGCCGAGCTGCAACAGAGGCTCGCCGAGCTCCCCCGCGAGGGCGGCCCGCCGGCGGCGACCGCGGGCGACTTCTCTCGAAGGCGGCCGCGGGTGGAGATCGACCGGTGGACCCGGGTCCGTGACCGTTGCTGCGTCGCGCCCGCCTGCCGGCGCCGCGCCCAGTCCTCGGACCTGGATCACACCGTGGACCACGCCCTCGGCGGACCCAGCCTGGACTGGAACCTCGGGGTCCTCGACCGCCACCACCACCGCGCCAAACACCACGGCGGCTGGACCCTGCACCAACCCGCACCGGGTCACTTCCGGTGGCGCACCCGCGCCGGCATCCGGCATACGACGAGACCGAGGAAGATCCTCCAGGAACCCGTCGCGCCCCGACCCGCCGCCTGTCCCCGGCCCCTGCCCGACGACGGGCCCGCGTGGACCGACGACGACCACCCCGACTGGCGCACCCGCTACACACGCGCCACCGGACTGGCCGACCCACGGCGCACCGAGACCAGGCCCGCCGCCCACCCCGACGACGACCCACCACCGTTCTGACCCCGACAGCACTCCCGACACGCTCGGGAGATCACCATGGAGAGGTGCTCAGCCGGCCTCGGGGACACGGGCGGCGTCGCGGGCCGCGCGCAGGCGCTCGACCACCGGCCGGCGGGAGTGGCCGGGGGCCGGGGCGCCGAGGTGCGTCACGCGCAGCTCCGCCATGAAGTCCTCCCACATCGCCGGCCCGCCCTCCTCCAGCAGCCGGGCACGCACGGCGAGCTCCTCGGTGGTCTCGCGGTGGCGCAGGCCCCAGGAGCCGAGGGCGACGAAAACGGGGATCAGCTGGATCGACGACTCGGTGAGGCTGTAGGTCGCACGCCGGCCCCGGCCCGGGTCGTCCCGGGTGAGCATCCCGTCGTCGACGAGCCGGTGCAGGCGGTCGGCGAGGATGTTCGAGGCGATGCCCTCCTCGGAGCCGGCGAGCAGCTCCCGGAAGTGGCGACGGCCGCCGAAGACGATGTCGCGCAGCACGAGCAGCGTCCATCGGTCGCCCAGGGCCTCGACCGCCCGGTTGATCGGGCAGCCCGACCGTCCGTCGTGCGCCATGCCGGCCTCCTCCTCGCCAGGTGGTTGCACTTTACCAGTGCATGCTGGTAGCAAAACACAACCACTCGATACACCAGGAGGACGCCATGGCCCGGCTGCGCGTGCACGCGTTCACGATCACGCTCGACGGTGTCGGCACCGGCACCGACCAGCGGGCCGACGCCCCGTTCGGCGACGGCGTCGACGGCCTGCACGACTGGATGGAGCCGTCCTTCCGCGGCGAGGGGACAGGGGTCGACCACGCAGCCTTCCTCGCCGGGGACGAGAACGTCGGCGCGACGATCATGGGGCGCAACATGTTCGGGCCGGTCCGCGGCGCGTGGCCGGACGAGCAGTGGCGCGGCTGGTGGGGCGAGGACCCGCCCTACCACCACGACGTCTTCGTGCTCACCCACTACCCGCGGCCGTCGCTGCCGATGGACGGCGGCACGACGTTCCACTTCCTGGCGGCGGCGCCGAGCGAGGTCCTGGACCGGGCCACCGAGGCGGCGGGCGGCAAGGACGTCCGGCTCGGCGGCGGCGTGGCGACCGTGCGCGCGTTCCTCGCCGAGGGCCTCGTCGACGAGCTGAACCTTGTGATCGCGCCGATCCTCGCCGGCGCGGGGGAGCGGCTCTTCGACGGCCTGCCCGACGTGCCCGCCGGCTACCGCGTGGCGAGCGTGGTCCCGGGCGGGTCCGGCGCGGTCCACGTGCAGGTGGTGCGCCGGTAGGCGGTCCGTACCCTGGTCACCGTGGGACGGACCGGACGCGTGGAGCGCGTGACCAAGGAGTCGAGCGTGCTCGTCGAGGTCGACCTCGACGGCACGGGCCGCACCGAGGTCGCGACGGGCGTGCCGTTCTTCGACCACATGCTCGACGCGCTCGGCAAGCACGGCGCGCTGGACCTGGTCGTCCGGGCCAGCGGCGACGTCGAGATCGACGCGCACCACACCGTCGAGGACGTCGCGATCGTGCTGGGCCAGGCGCTCAAGCAGGCCCTCGGCGACAAGTCGGGGATCCGCCGCTTCGGCGACGCCTGGATCCCGATGGACGAGGCGCTCGCCCAGGCCGTCGTCGACGTCTCCGGACGGCCGTACTGCGTGCACACCGGCGAGCCGGAGTCGATGGCCGGGTTCGTCGTCGGCGGCCACTACCCGACGGTGCTCAACCGGCACGTCTTCGAGTCGATCGCCTTCCACGCCGGCATCGCGCTCCACGTGCGCGTCACCGGCGGCCGCGACCCCCACCACATCACCGAGGCCGAGTACAAGGCGATCGCCCGGGCCCTGCGCGCGGCCGTCGAGCCCGACGCGCGGCTCGAAGGGCCGGCCTCCACCAAGGGCGTCCTGGAGTCGTGAGCTCGTCGGATGTCCTGATCGTCGGGCTCCTCGCCCTGGCCGGCTTCCTCGTCGGCGGCGTCGTCAGCTTCTGGCCGCGCAACCGCGTGGCCGCGGGCATCTGCGCCGTGCTGGCCGCGCTCGCGGTCGCGGGCGCGGTGCTGCGCCTGGTCTCCGCGTAGGTGTCCGCGTGGGTGTCCACGTAGCTCGGGTCACCCCCGCGATTGGAACCGCGCCGACGGGGAACCTCGGTCGGGCACGACCGGACCCGGGAGGCTTCGTGGACGCCCGCACCGACGCGGCGGCGCGACTCGCGCTCCTCGCCGACGCCACCGACACGGCCACCGTCCGCGCCATCTACGACGAGTGGGCACCGACCTACGACGACGAGGACGTCGCCGCCCTCCTGGGGCAGCCGTCGCCGCAGCGGGTGGCCGAGCGCCTCGCCGCCCTCGCCGGCCCCGCCACCGACGTGCTCGACGCCGCGTGCGGCACCGGACTGGTGGGCACGGCGCTCTCCGCCCGCGGGTTCCGGTCGGTCGACGGGCTGGACCTGTCGCCGGCCATGGTGCGCCGGGCCCGCCGCCTGCGCGTCTACCACGACCTCGGGCCCGCGGACCTGCGCGACGGGGTGCCCGGGGCGTCGGAGAAGTTCGGCGCCGTGACGTGCGCGGGCGGGCTGGCCCCGGGCCATCTCGGTCCGGCGGCGCTGACCGGCTTCCTGCGCGTGCTGCGGCCGGGGGGTGTCGTGGTCGCGGGGATCGCCGAGGACACCTGGCGGATGGGTTACGCCCGGGCGATCGACCGTCTCGTCGCCGACGGGCGGGCCCACGTCGTCGCGGGCGCCGACGGCCCCGACGACGCCGGGCCCGGGCGGGTGCTCGTGCTCGAGGCGCGCGAGGTCCCGCGGCCCGGTCGCTCGGTCGCCTGGACGTCGTAGCCTGGACGCCGTGAGCGCCCCGTCCAGCACCGTCGAGACCACCGGATCGCCGCGGCGCACCCCGCGCGTCGTCGTCCTCGACTACGGGTCGGGCAACCTGCGCTCGGCCGAGCGGGCGCTCGAGCACGTGGGCGCCGACGTCGAGGTCACCGCCGACGCCCGGGCCGCGCTGGCGGCCGACGGGCTCGTCGTCCCCGGGGTGGGGGCCTTCGCGGCGTGCGCGGCGGGGCTGCGGTCGGTCGGCGGCGAGCGGATCGTCGAGCAGCGCCTGGCCGGCGGGCGCCCGGTGCTCGGCATCTGCGTGGGCATGCAGGTGCTCTTCGAGCGCGGCGTCGAGTTCGGCGAGGAGGCCGAGGGCGCGGGGCAGTGGCCCGGCACCGTCGAGAAGCTGCGGGCCGACGTGCTGCCCCACATGGGCTGGAACACCGTCGACGCGCCCGCCGACAGCGTGCTGTTCGCCGGCATGGACGCGGGCACGCGCTTCTACTTCGTGCACTCGTTCGCCGTGCGGCGCTGGGAGCAGCAGGCGCCGGAGCACTTCCGGCCCGCCCGGGTCACCTGGGCCCGCCACGGCGAGGACTTCGTCGCCGCCGTCGAGAACGGCCCGCTGTCGGCCACCCAGTTCCACCCCGAGAAGTCGGGCGAGGCGGGCGCCGCCCTGCTGCGGAACTGGCTGGACGCCCTGCGGTAGAAATTCGTGCCCCGGCCGGTGTCGAAGAACGCGTGACCCGTTCGACGCCCGGGTGAGCGGTGGGGGAGGGCCCCGCCGACGGCCCGAGGAGAGCCCCGATGCGGTACATGCTGATCATGCAGGCCCCGGAGTCGATGGCGGTCGAGCAGGCCGGCGGGGTGCCGCCGGCCGAGGTCTTCGAGGCCATGGGCCGCTACAACCACGACCTGGTCGAGGCCGGCGTGCTGCTGGCCGCCGAGGGACTGACCCCGAGCGCCGAGGGCTTCGTCGTCACGCACGACGGCGAGTCGGCGACCGTCACCGATGGCCCGTTCACCGAGGCCAAGGAGCTGGTGGCGGGGTTCTGGATCCTCGAGGTCGCCTCGCGCGAGGAGGCCGTGCAGTGGGCACGGCGCTGCCCCATCGGCCCGGGCGTGCGCCTCGAGGTGCGCCGGGTCGGTGAGCTCGCGGAGTTCGAGGGCGTGGCGCCCACCGAGGTCCTCGACGCCGAGGCCACCCTGCGCCGGCGGATCGCCGAGCGCGAGGCCGAGCGCCACCAGTCCTGACCCGTCCCCGCACCCACCCCGACCCGACCCGTACTCCGGAGGATCCGATGCGTTTCATGCTGCTGCTCAAGTACGACGAGGCCGCCCAGGCGGCCACCCCGCCCGACCCCGCGATGTTCGAGGAGATGGGCCGGTTCAACACCGCGATGGTCGACGCCGGCGTGCTGCTCGCCGGCGAGGGCCTGATGCCGAGCGCCCAGGGCTCGGTCGTCGCCTTCGACGGCGAGGAGCCGACCGTCAGCGACGGCCCGTTCACCGAGGCCAAGGAGCTCGTCGGCGGCTTCTGGATCCTCAAGGTCGACTCGCTGCAGGAGGCGGTCTCGTGGGCCCGCCGCGCGCCCTTCCGCCACGGTGAGCGCCTGGAGGTGCGCCGGGTCAGCGAGCCCGAGGACTTCGAGGACATCGCCCCGCCCGAGGTGATGGAGCAGGAGGAGCAGCTCCGGGCCCGGGCGGCGGAGCAGCACGGGCAGTGAGGCACCGGCGGTGACCGACCCCTACGCCGTCCTCGAGGCGGTCTGGCGGATGGAGTCCGCGCGGATCGTGGCCGGCGTCGCGCGGGTGGTGCGCGACGTCGGCCGGGCCGAGGAGCTCGCCCACGACGCGCTCGTCGCGGCGATGGAGCAGTGGCCGCGCGAGGGCGTTCCGGACAACCCGGCGGCCTGGCTGGCGGCCACCGCGCGGCGCCGGGCGATCGACACGATCCGGCGCGAGCAGACGCTCGTGCGCAAGACGGAGATGCTCGACGAGCCGGGTACGGCGCCGGCCGCCGACGAGACCGTCGGGGACGGGGCCGCGGCGGTCGGCGACGACGTCCTCGCCCTGCTGTTCGCCACGTGCCACCCGGCGGTGGCCCGCGAGTCGCGGGTGGCGCTGACCCTGCGGCTGTTCGGCGGCCTGACCACCGAGGAGATCGCGTACGCGTTCCTCGTGCCGTCGCCGACGATCGGGCAGCGCATCTCGCGGGCCAAGAAGCGCCTGGCCGGGGTGGGGCCGGAGGCGCTCGCCGTGCCGGTCGGCGAGGAGCTGACCGCCCGGCTCGGCGCGGTGCTCGAGGTCGTCTACCTGGTCTTCAACGAGGGCTACGCGGCCACCACCGGCGTCGACTGGACGCGCCCCACGCTGTGCGTCGAGGCGATGCGGCTGGGCCGCGTGCTGGCTGCGCTCTGCCCCGACGAGCCCGAGGTCCACGGCCTGGTCGCGCTGCTCGAGCTGCAGGGCTCGCGGCTGCGCGCGCGGGTCGGGCCGTCGGGGGAGCCGGTGCTGCTCGGCGACCAGGATCGCGCGACGTGGGACCGCGTGCTGCTGCAGCGGGGCCTGACGTCGCTCGCGCGGGCGGAGTCGGCGCAGCACCGCGGGCGGTACACGCTGCAGGCCGCGATCGCCGCGTGCCACGCACGGGCCCGCTCCACCGACGACACCGACTGGGCCGCGATCGCCGCGCTCTACGGTGAGCTCGCGGCACTGACGCCGTCGCCGGTGGTCGAGCTCAACCGGGCCGTGGCGGTGGCGCGCGCCGAGGGCCCCGAGGCCGGGCTGGCGGTGCTCGAGCCGCTGCGGACCGACCCCGTGCTCGCGGGCTACCACCTGCTGCCCGCCGTGCGGGCCGACATGCTCACGACGCTGGGCCGGGCCGACGAGGCCGTCGCCGAGCTCGACCGGGCGCTGGAGCTGGTCCGGACGGTGGCCGAGCGGGAGCTGCTGGAGCGGCGGCGGGCGGTGCTCCTCGGCGCCTGAGCGTCCCTGGCTACGATCGCGCGCCGTGACCATCGACCTGCTCCCCGCCGTGGACGTCGTGGAGGGCCAGGCGGTCCGGCTCGTCCAGGGCGTGGCCGGCACCGAGACCGGCTACGGCGACCCCCTCGACGCGGCCCGCGCCTGGGCGGCCGACGGGGCGCAGTGGCTCCACCTCGTCGACCTCGACGCCGCGTTCGGCCGCGGCTCCAACGCCGAGCTGCTCGCACGGGTCGTGGCCGAGACCGACATCCGCGTCGAGCTCTCCGGCGGCATCCGCGACGACGCCTCCCTGCGCCGGGCGCTGGACACCGGCTGCGCGCGGGTGAACATCGGCACCGCGGCGCTCGAGGACCCGCAGTGGTGCGCGAAGGCCATCGCGGAGTTCGGCGACCGGGTGGCGGTCGGGCTCGACGTGAAGATCACCGAGGGCCGGCACCGGCTGGCGGCGCGCGGCTGGGTGTCCGACGGCGGCGACCTGTGGAGCGTGCTGGCCCGCCTGGACGCGGAGGGTTGCGCGCGCTACGTCGTCACCGACGTCGGCCGCGACGGGACGCTGACCGGCCCGAACACCGAGCTGCTCGAGGCCGTGTGCGCGCGCACCGACCGGCCCGTCGTCGCCTCGGGCGGCGTGTCGTCGCTGGACGACCTGCGGGCCCTCGACGCGCTGGCCCCCGTCGGGGTCGAGGGCGCGATCGTCGGCAAGGCGCTCTACGCCGGCAACTTCACCCTCGCCGACGCGCTGGCGATCACGCGCGACACGCGCGGTTAGGCTGGTCGGTATGGGTGTCGCCGTCCGTGTGATCCCCTGTCTGGACGTCGACGCCGGCAGGGTGGTCAAGGGCGTCAACTTCGTCGACCTGCGCGACGCGGGCGACCCCGTCGAGATGGCCCGGCTCTACGACGCCGAGGGCGCCGACGAGCTCACGTTCCTCGACGTCAGCGCCTCGTCGGGCGAGCGCGAGACCACCTACGACGTCGTGCGGCGCACCGCCGAGCAGGTGTTCATCCCGCTGACGGTGGGCGGCGGCGTGCGCACCAACGACGACATCGACCGGCTGCTGCGCGCCGGCGCGGACAAGGTCGGCATCAACACCGCCGCGATCGCCCGGCCCGAGTTCCTCGGCGAGGCCAGCCGCCGGTACGGCTCGCAGTGCATCGTCCTGTCGGTCGACGCGCGCCGGGTGCCCGCCGACGGGCAGCCGACGCCGTCGGGCTTCGAGGTCACCACTCACGGCGGGCGGCGCGGCACCGGCATCGACGCGCTCGAGTGGGCCCAGCGGGGCCAGGAGCTCGGGGTCGGGGAGATCCTGCTGAACTCGATGGACGCCGACGGCACGAAGGCCGGCTTCGACATCGACATGATCACCAGGGTGCGGGCGCTCGTCGACGTGCCGGTGATCGCCAGCGGCGGCGCGGGCGCGGTCGAGCACTTCCCCCCGGCCGTGGCGGCGGGGGCGGACGCCGTCCTCGCGGCGAGCGTGTTCCACTTCGGGATCATGCGGATCGGCGAGGTCAAGGACGCGCTACGGGCCGACGGGGTGGAGGTGCGATGAGCCGGGACGCGGAGCGCAGCGGAGCCGGACCCTCCACTTGGACCCTCGACCCGACGATCGCGGCGCGCCTCAAGCGCGGCCCCGACGGCCTGGTGTGCGCGGTGGTGCAGCAGTACGACACGCACGAGGTCCTCATGGTCGCGTGGATGAGCGACGAGGCCCTGGCCCGCACGATCGCCACCCGCGAGGGCACCTACTGGTCGCGCTCCCGCGACGAGCTGTGGGTCAAGGGCGCGACGTCGGGCCACGTCCAGAAGGTGGTCGAGGTGCGGCTGGACTGCGACGGCGACACCGTGCTGGTGCTCGTCGACCAGTCCGGCGCGGCGTGCCACACCGGCGATCACACCTGCTTCGACGCGGACGTGCTGCTGCCCCCGGACGCCTGATCGGCCTGGGCGTCGCGCTCCGCCGCGACGGCGCGGAACCCGTCGACGGCGGCGTGTACGGCCGCGGTCCCGCGGTCGGTGCGCCACACGGCGTCGATGCTGCGGCGCAGGTGCGGGTCGGTGGTGACGGCGACGACGCCCGCGGGCAGCGGCGGGCGGGCGAGGCGGGGGACGAGCGCCGCGACGCCGATGCCCGCGACGAGCTCGATGTGCATCCCGAACCCGCGCACCTGGCACGGCACCCGCGGTGCGAGGCCCAGCGCGCGCAGCGTCTGCAGCAGCCAGAGCCCGGCGCGGGTGGCGCTGCCGTCGGCGACCCAGTCGAGGTCGTCGACCTCGGCCAGGGACACCGGCCCCTCGCCGGCGAGGCGGTGCCCGGCGGGCAGCAGCAGGTCGATGACGTCGTCGCAGAGCCGGGCGCGGGACGTGCCGGCGGGGATGGGGGCGGGCGCACCGTCCCAGTTCTCGACGATCGCGAGGTCGAGGTCGCCCGCCAGCACCGCGGGCAGGGTCTCCTCGGCCTCGCCGTCGGCGAGGGCCACGCGCAGGTCGGGGTGGTCGGCGCGCAGCCGGGCGAGCGCGGCGGGCGCCAGCGCGTGCACGGACGTCGGGATGGCGCCGATGCGCAGCTCGCCGACCACCTCGTCGCGCAGCCGGTCGAGGTCGAGGCGGGCGGCGGCCACGCGGGCGAGGATCTCCGTGGCGTGCTCGGCGAGCATCCGGCCCGCGGCGGTGAGGCGCAGCCCGCGGCCCGCCGGCTCGGTGAGCGGGGCACCGGCCTCGCGCTCGAGCTTCGCGAGCTGCTGCGACACCGCCGAGGGGGTGAGGTGCAGCGCGGCCGCCGCCCCGGCGATCGAGCCCTGCCGGGCGAGGGCGTCGAGCGCGCGGAGCCGGTCGAGGGCGAACACTTCAGGAATCGTAACGGGTCGACCGCAGGAAACATCGCTGGTCCTTGACTGTTTCCGACCCTCACCATCGGGGGCGTGACGCGCTCCCTCGACCGCACGCCCACCGCCGCCGGGTCGACCGCCCCGCGTCTCGACCCCCGCCTCGTCGCCGTCGCGGGCAGCCTGTGCATCGCGTTCTCGCCGATCTTCATCGCCCTCGCCGACGTCAGCCCGGGCACCGCGACGTTCTTCCGGTGCGCGCTCGCGCTGCCGCTGCTCGTGCCGCTCGCGCTGCTCGAGCGGCGCCGCCGGCGGCGCACGGCGGGCTCCACGGGCAACCGGCCGCTGGTCCTGCTCGCGGGCGGCGCGCTGCTCGGCGTCGACATGACGCTGTGGGCCGAGTCGGTGCGCTCGGTGGGCGCCGGGGTGTCGACGGTCCTGGTCAACGTGCAGGTCGTGATCCTGCCGCTGCTCGCGTTCCTCGTGCTGGGCGAGCGGGTCCGCCGGACGTTCGTGCTGGCGGTGCCGGTGATGCTCGTCGGGGTCGCGCTCGCGGGCGGGCTGGTCGGCGGCGCGGACGTCGTGTCCGCGCCCGCGCCGGTGCGGGGGACGGTCACGGCGCTGACCGCGGCCGCCGCCTACGCGGGCTACCTGCTGCTGGTGCGCCTCGGCGCCGGCCCCGGGCAGCGGTTCACGCCGGTCGCGATCGCGACGGTGGGGGCGGCCGCCACGTCGTTCCTGCTCGGGTCGCTGTGGCAGGGCGTCGACCTCACCCCGGACGTGCGCGCGCTCGCGTGGCTGGTGACGCTCGCGGTCGTCGGGCAGGTCGTCGGGTGGGTGCTGATCGCGTCGGCGCTGCCGCGGCTGGCCTCGTCGACGGGCGCGTCGATCCTGCTGCTCCAGCCGGTCGGGGCGGTCCTGCTGGGCGCGCTGCTGCTCGGCGAGCGGCCCGGCCTGCTCCAGCTCCTCGGCTGTGCCGTCGTCCTCGGCGCCGTGGCCGTGGCCGCGCGGACCCGGGCCGCGCCGCCGCCGGTCGAAGCGGTCACCACCCGCCCGTGATCTCCCGACCCCGGTCGTCGGGGGCTGTCGGGGGCGGGGGCCAGAATGGGCTCGTGTCCGGATCCGACCACGCCACGGCGCCGCTCGGTGCGGTCGTGCCAGACCGCGCGGGGTTCCACGCGCTGGCCCCGCACCACCGCGTCATCCCGGTGACGCGCCGGCTGCTGGCCGACGGCGAGACGCCGGTGGGCCTCTACCGCAAGCTCGCGGGCCGCCGCCCCGGCACGTTCCTGCTCGAGTCGGCGGCCCACGGCGAGTCGTGGTCGCGGTGGAGCTTCGTCGGCGCGCGCAGCGCGGCGACGCTGACGGAGGTCGACGGGCGGGCGCACTGGACGGGCCAGGTGCCGGTCGGGCTGCCCGGCGGGCCGGACGACGAGCAGGGATGGGACGACCCCCTGGCCGTCCTGCGCGAGACGCTGCAGCGGCTGCGCACCGATCCGCTGCCCGGGCTGCCGCCGCTCACCGGCGGGCTCGTCGGCTACGTCGGGTACGACGCGGTGCGCCGCCTCGAGCGCGTCCCCGAGCACGCGACCGACGACCTGCACATTCCCGAGACGGTCATGCTGCTCGCCACCGACGTGGCGGCGCTCGACCACCACGAGGGCACGGTCACCCTCATCGCCAACGCCGTGAACTGGGACGACAGCCCGGAGCGGGCCGACGCGGCCTACGACGACGCGCTCGCCCGGCTCGACCGCATGGCCGCCGAGCTGGCCGCGCCGGCGCCGTCCACGGTCGCGACGGCGGGCGTGCCCGCCGGACCCGCTGCGGCCGGCACGGTCCGCCGGCGCCGCTCGCCCGAGGAGCACCACGCGGCGATCGAGGTGGCGAAGGAGCGCATCCGGGCCGGCGACGCCTTCCAGGTGGTGCTCTCCCAGCGGTTCGAGGCCGACACCACGGCCGACGCGATGGAGATCTACCGGATGCTGCGGATGACCAATCCCAGCCCGTACATGTACCTGCTGCGCCTCGCCGACGCGGCGGGCCGCCCGTTCGAGATCGTCGGCTCGAGCCCCGAGGCGCTCGTGACGGTGCGCGACGGCGTCGCGACCACCCATCCCATCGCGGGCACGCGCTGGCGGGGCGCCGACGCCGAGGAGGACACCCTCCTGGCCAAGGACCTCCTCGCCGACGAGAAGGAGCGCGCCGAGCACCTCATGCTCGTCGACCTGGGGCGCAACGACCTCGGGCGCGTCTGCGTCCCGGGCACGGTCAGCGTGCGGCGCTTCTTCGAGATCGAGCGCTACAGCCACGTCATGCACCTGGTCAGCACGGTGACGGGCCGGCTCGCGGAGGGCCGCACGGCGTTCGACGCGGTCACGGCCTGCTTCCCGGCGGGCACGCTCTCCGGGGCGCCCAAGCCGATGGCGCTGCGCATCATCGAAGAGCTCGAGCCGACCCGGCGCGGGCTCTACGGCGGCATCGTGGGCTACCTCGACTTCGCCGGCGACGCCGACACCGCGATCGCCATCCGCACCGGGCTGCTGCGCGACGGCGTCGCCCACGTCCAGTCCGGCGGCGGCATCGTCGCGGACTCCGACCCCGTGGCCGAGGACACCGAGTGCGTCAACAAGGCCCGGGCGGTGCTGGCCGCGGTCGCGGCGGCGGGCACGCTCGGGGCCCCGGCCCCGACGGCGGGGGAGGGCACCGCCCACGGCCTGCCGCGGGCCGACCCGCTCCCGGCGGTCCCGTGACCGCCCCGCGCCCGCCGGGGCGCCTGCTCGGGCTGCTCGTGCTGCTGCTGGTGGTCGCGGCGGCGGTGCTGTGGGGCTCGTCGCGGCTGACGTGGGTCAGCCAGGTCGTCGAGAGCGCCACCGGCCCGCGCACCAGCACCGCCGACGGGGCGGGGGCCGAGCCGATCCTCGTGCCGTGGGCGCTGCTCTGCCTGGCCGCCGTGGGCGGTCTCGTCGCCACCGCCGGGTGGGGACGCCGCGTGGTCGGCACGCTGGTGGCCGTCGCGGGCCTGTGGGCGGTGCTGCGGGCCGCCACCGGTCTCGTGGCGCCGACGCTGCAGGCCCTGTCGGTCGGTGTCCGCCCCGGCGACCGCCCGCTGCCCCCGGAGGCCGTGGCCTCGGGGCCGCTGCTCGCGGTGCTGGGCGGGCTGCTCATGCTGGCCGCCGGCCTGCTCACCGTGCGGTGGGCCGCGGTGCTGCCCCGCATGGGGGCGCGCTACGACGCGCCGGGGGAGCGGCGCCCGGCGCCCGCCGACCCGGACCGCGCGCTGTGGGAGGCCCTCGACGAGGGCTCGGACCCCACGGCCGGTCCGGAACCGGGCCCCGGTCCCCACCGCGATCCCGACCCCCGTGCGGACACGGACGGTGGTCGGGGCGACGATCGGGTGCGTGATCTCCACGGCGAGCCTCCGCCCGGGCGACGACCCGGCGGGCCGCTGGACTCCGGTGGGGGGCGCGCGAGGGAGAGCGGGTTAACATGGAACGAACTCGGACGGGGGAAAGGGGCAGACCCGGCGTGAGCGTCCTGGAGCAGATCCTCGAGGGGGTCCGGGCCGACCTCGCCGCCCGGGAAGCCGACGTCCCCTTCGACGTCATCAAGGACCGCGCCGCGGCCGCGCCGCCGGCGCGCGACGCCCTGGCCGCCCTGCAGGGGCCCGGCATCGGCGTGATCGCCGAGGTCAAGCGCGCGAGCCCGTCCAAGGGCCACATGGCCGACATCCCGGACCCGGCGTGGCTCGCCGGCCGCTACGTCGACGGCGGCGCACGCGTGATCAGCGTGCTCACCGAGCAGCGGTACTTCGGCGGCTCGCTGGCCGACTTCGACGCCGTGCGCGCGGCGGTCGACGTCCCGGTGCTGCGCAAGGACTTCGTGGTCGGCACCTACCAGGTGCACGAGGCACGCGCCCACGGCGCCGACCTCGTGCTGCTGATGTGCTCGGTGCTCGAGCAGAACGCCCTCGACGCGCTGGTCGACCGCGTGCACTCCCTCGGGATGACGGCGCTGGTCGAGGTGCACAACGAGGAGGAGGCCGACATGGCGCTGCGGGCCGGCGCCAAGCTCGTCGGCATCAACGCCCGCGACCTCCACACCCTCGAGGTCGACCGCGGCGTCTTCAGCCGCATCGCCCCGGGGCTGCCCGGCGAGGTCATCCGCGTCGCCGAGTCCGGCGTGCGCGGTCCGGGCGACCTCATGACGTACGCCGGCCACGGCGCCGACGCCGTCCTCGTGGGCGAGTCGATGGCCACGGCCGAGGACCCCCGGGCCGCGGTGCGCCAGCTGGTCACCGCCGGGTCGCACCCGGCGTGCCCCAAGCCCGCGCGCTGACGCGCGCCCCTCAGAACGCAGCGCAGGAGCACGTGATGACGTCGGCCAGCCAGGGCCTCGCCGGGACCACGCACGAGCCGGACGAGGCCGGCCACTTCGGGCCGTACGGCGGCCGCTACATGCCCGAGGCGCTCATCGCCGCGGTCGACGAGGTCGCCGCGGAGTACGACAAGGCGCGCCACGACCCGGAGTTCCTCGCGGAGCTCGACCGCCTGCAGCGCGACTACGCGGGGCGGCCGTCCCCGGTCACCGACGCGCGGCGGCTGTCCCGGCACGCGGGCGGGGCGCGCATCCTGCTCAAGCGCGAGGACCTCAACCACACCGGTTCGCACAAGATCAACAATGTGCTGGGTCAGGCGCTGCTGACCCGCCGGATGGGCAAGACGCGCGTGATCGCCGAGACCGGCGCCGGGCAGCACGGCGTCGCGACGGCCACGGCCGCGGCGCTCATGGGCCTCGAGTGCGTCGTCTACATGGGCGAGGTCGACACCGAGCGCCAGGCCCTCAACGTGGCCCGGATGCGGCTGCTGGGTGCCGAGGTCGTGCCGGTGACCACGGGGTCGCGCACGCTCAAGGACGCCCTCAACGAGGCCTACCGCGACTGGGTCGCGAGCGTCGGGCACACCCACTACATCCTCGGCACGGCCGCGGGCCCGCACCCCTTCCCGATGATGGTGCGCGACTTCCACCGCGTCATCGGCCTCGAGGCCCGCGAGCAGGTGCTCGCCGCGTACGGGCGGCTGCCGGACGCCGTCGCGGCGTGCGTGGGCGGCGGCTCGAACGCCATCGGGATCTTCCACCCGTTCCTCGACGACGCCTCGGTGCGCCTGTACGGCTACGAGGCCGCGGGCGACGGCGTCGAGACCGGCCGGCACGCCGCGTCGATCACCGGCGGGTCGCCCGGCGCCCTGCACGGCGCCATGTCGTACCTGCTGCAGGACGAGGACGGCCAGACGCTGGAGACGCACTCGATCTCCGCCGGCCTCGACTACCCGGGCGTCGGCCCGGAGCACGCGTTCCTGGCCGACTCCGGGCGGGCGCGCTACGAGCCGGTCACCGACGCCGAGGCGATGGAGGCGTTCCGGCTGCTCTGCCGCACCGAGGGCATCATCCCGGCCATCGAGTCGGCCCACGCGATCGCCGGCGCGCTGCGCCTCGGCCCGCAGCTGGTGGCCGAGCTCGGGCCCGACGCGACGATCCTGGTCAACCTCTCCGGGCGCGGCGACAAGGACGTCGACACGGCGGCGCGGTGGTTCGGCGTCGTCGACCCCGCGTCGCTGCCCACCGAGGA
Organism: Actinomycetospora chlora; assembly: GCF_039542135.1. Classification (NCBI taxonomy): domain Bacteria; kingdom Bacillati; phylum Actinomycetota; class Actinomycetes; order Pseudonocardiales; family Pseudonocardiaceae; genus Actinomycetospora; species Actinomycetospora chlora. Next base: position 55,286 of record NZ_BAABHO010000011.1, on the reverse strand, counting down.
GCCCCTCCCGGCGACCGACGCCGACGGCGCCGTGGCCAGCGGGGAGCGGGAGCTGTGACGGCCACCGGCACCGGCACCGGGATCGACAAGCTCGGCGAGGTCTTCACCACCGCGAGGGCCGAGGACCGCGCCGCACTCATCGGCTACCTCCCCGCCGGCTACCCGACGGTGCCGGGCTCGGTCGGCCTGCTCACCCAGGTGCTCGCCGCGGGCGCCGACCTCGTCGAGGTCGGGCTGCCCTACTCCGACCCGGTGCTCGACGGCCCGGTCGTCCAGCACGCCGTCGAGACCGCCCTGCGCGGCGGGGTCCGCGTGCGCGACACCCTCGCCGTCGTCGAGCAGCTCGCCGCCCGCGGTGGCCGCGCGGTGGTCATGACGTACTGGAACCCGGTGCTGCGCTACGGCGTGGACGCCTTCGCCCGCGACCTCGCGAGCGCCGGCGGCCTCGGGCTCATCACCCCGGACCTCGTGCCCGACGAGGCCGCGGGCTGGCTCGCCGCCGCCGACCGCGAGGGGCTCGCCCCGATCTTCCTCGTCGCGCCGTCGTCCAGCGACGAGCGCATCGCCGCCACCACGGCGGCCACCCGCGGGTTCCTCTACGCGGCCTCGACGATGGGCGTCACCGGCGCCCGCGACGCCGTGTCCGGCTCGGCGACCACGCTGGTGAGCCGCGCCCGGGCGCACACCGACCTCCCGATCGGCGTCGGCCTCGGCGTGCGCAACGGGGCCCAGGCCGGCGAGGTGGCGGGCTTCGCCGACGGCGTGATCGTCGGGTCGGCGCTGGTCAGCGCCGCGGAGCACGGCCGCGCCGCCGTCGCCCGGCTCACCACCGAGCTCGCCGCGGGCGTCCGGGGCCAGCACACCGGGCGCTGACCGGCGGCAGATAGCGTGGCGGCCGTGCTGGTCGCGTCTCTGCCCACCTACCTCCCCGGCCCCCCGCAGGGCGTGTGGGAGGTCGGGCCGATCCCGGTGCGGGCGTACGCGCTGTGCATCATCGCCGGGATCGTCGTCGCCATCCTGTGGACCGAGCGGCGGTTCGTCGCCCGCGGCGGGGAGCCGGGCACGGTCACCGACATCGCCGTGTTCGCGGTGCCGTTCGGCCTGATCGGCGGCCGGCTCTACCACGTCGCCACCGACTGGAAGACCTACTTCGGCCCCGGGGGCAACCCGGTCGCCGCGCTCTACATCTGGCAGGGCGGCCTCGGCATCTGGGGGGCGATCGCCCTCGGCGGGGTGGGCGCGTGGATCGCCTGCCGCCGCCGCGGGGTGCCGCTGACGGCGTTCGCCGACGCGGCCGCGCCCGGCATCGTCACCGCGCAGGCCATCGGGCGGCTGGGCAACTGGTTCAACCAGGAGCTCTACGGCGCGCCGACGACGCTGCCGTGGGGCCTGGAGATCTACCGCCGGGTCGACCCGTCCACCGGCATCCCGGACAACCTCACCGGCGTCGCCGTGGACACCACGCCGATCGAGATCGTGCAGCCGACGTTCCTCTACGAGCTGATCTGGAACCTGCTCGTCGCCGCGCTCGTCGTGTGGGCCGACCGGCGCTTCCGCCTCGCCCGCGGGCGGGCGTTCGCGCTCTATGTCGCCGGCTACACGGCGGGGCGGTTCGTCATCGAGCTGATGCGCACCGATCCGGCCACGCGGGTGTTCGGCGACGTGCGCATCAACGTCGTCGTCGCGGGCGTGGTGTTCCTCGGGGCGGTGCTCTACCTGGTGCTCGTCCGCGGGGACCGCGAGGTGTTCGGCCGCGCCGCCGAGCCCGCCGGCGACGCCGGTTCGGGTGCCGGAGACCCGGGTACGTCCGATTCCATGGCCAGTACCAACAGCACCGGCGACCCGGACGAGGACCAGCGCGCCCACAACGAGGTCGACGCGCGGCGCGACGAGAAGTCGCCCGCCGCCGAGGGCCGGGGCCGCGGCGGCGCCGCGAGCCCGAGCAGCGTCGACGCCGCGCCCGCGGACCCGGAGCAGGAGCGCGAGGAGGACGCGCCGGCGGAGCCGCCGTCGGCCGCCAAGAGCTGATCCCGACCTGCCCGGGGCCGCCGCGCTCGCGCCCTGCCCCGCGGCAGCCGACCGACTAGGATCGGCAGGGTTCCGCGCGCGACGTCGATGTCCCGCGCGCCGTCACGGGCCCCGGGCCCGCACCGATCCCCACCCGCTGCGCAGCGACCGCGCGCGGCGTGGTCTCCAGTGCCGGATCGATCCAGGGCCGCCGTCGTCCCCGGGTACCCCCCACCACACGCCCGCGCGAGGACGAGGAGGCGCCGGATGTCGGCATCCCAGCCAGGTTCGGCTCCCGGCCGGCAGGGTCTCTACGACCCCGCCTACGAGCACGACGCCTGCGGCGTCGGCGCGGTCGCGCACGCGCGCGGCGTGCGCAGCCACGACATCGTCCGCGACGCGCTCCACGTGCTGCACAACCTCGACCACCGCGGCGCCGCCGGCAGCGAGCCGACCACCGGCGACGGCGCCGGGATCCTGGTCCAGGTGCCCGACGCGCTCCTGCGGGCCACCGTCGACTTCGCCCTGCCCGAGCCCCGGACGGCCCCCGACGGCGGCCCGGACCTGCTGGCCTACGCCACGGGCCTGGCCTTCCTGCCGGTCGACCCCGACGACCGCACCAAGGCGGTCTCGCTGCTGGAGCGGATCGCGGCCGAGGAGGGCCTCGACGTCCTCGGGTGGCGCGAGGTGCCGGTGGACCCCGACGGCGCCGACGTCGGCTCGGTCGCGCGCAGCGCCATGCCGCACTTCGCCCAGCTCGTGGTCGCCGCCCCCGAGCGGACCGCGGCCGGCATCGAGCTCGACCGGCTCGCCTGGATCCTGCGCAAGCGCGTCGAGCGCCAGTCGCGCGAGGAGGGCTGCGGGGTCTACATCGCCTCGCTGTCCAGCCGCACCATGACCTACAAGGGCATGCTGACCACCGACCAGCTGCCGCTGTTCTTCGGCGACCTGCGCGACGAGCGCCTGGTCAGCGCCATCGCGGTGGTGCACAGCCGCTTCTCCACCAACACGTTCCCGAGCTGGCCGCTGGCGCACCCCTACCGCGCGATGGCGCACAACGGCGAGATCAACACCATCCGCGGCAACCGCAACCGCATGCGGGCCCGCGAGGCGCTGCTCGGCACCGACCTGTTCCCCGGCGACCTGCAGCGCGCGATGCCGGTGTGCCCGGAGGACGTCTCGGACTCGGCGAGCTTCGACGAGGTGCTCGAGCTGCTCACGCTCGGCGGCCGGCCGATGCCGCACGCCGTGATGATGATGATGCCCGAGGCGTGGGAGAACCACGACGAGATGCCGGCGGACCAGAAGGCGTTCTACCGGTTCCACGCCACGCTCATGGAGCCGTGGGACGGCCCGGCGTGCGTCACGTTCACCGACGGGACGTTGGTCGGTGCCACGCTCGACCGCAACGGCCTGCGCCCGTCGCGCTGGTGGCACCTCGACGACGACCGCGTGGTCATGGCCAGCGAGTCGGGCGTGCTCGACGTCGAGCCGTCCCGCGTGCTGGCCAAGGGGCGGCTGCGGCCCGGGCGGATGTTCCTCGTCGACACCCGCGCCGGGACGATCGTCGACGACGACGCCTACAAGAGCGAGCTCGCCGCCGAGGAGCCCTACGCGGAGTGGCTGCACGCCGGGCTGATCCGTCTCGACGAGCTGCCCGCGCGCGAGCACGTCGTGCACACCCACGAGTCGGTGATGCGGCGCCAGCAGACCTTCGGCTACACCGAGGAGGAGCAACGCGTCCTGCTCGCCCCGATGGCGACGACGGGCGCCGAGCCGCTGGGCTCGATGGGCACCGACACGCCCACCGCCGCCCTCTCGTCGCGGGCGCGGATGCTCTACGACTACTTCGTCCAGCTGTTCGCGCAGGTCACGAACCCGCCGCTCGACGCCATCCGCGAGGAGCTGGTGACGTCGATGGCCCGGGCGATCGGGCCGGAGCAGAACCTGTTCCACCCCGGGCCGGCGTCCTGCCGCCAGGTCGTGCTGCCCGACCCGGTGATCGACAACGACGAGCTGGCCAAGCTCATCCACATCAACGACGACGGCGACATGCCCGGCTTCGCCGCCACCGTCATCAGCGGCCTCTACGAGGTCGACGGCGGCGAGGAGGCCCTGCGCGACGCGCTCGACCGGGTGCGCCGCGAGTCGTCCGAGGCGATCGCCGCCGGCAAGCGCATCCTCGTGCTCTCCGACCGCGACTCCGACCACCGGTGGGCACCGATCCCGGCGCTGCTGCTGGTCTCGGCCGTGCACCACCACCTGGTGGGCACCCGGGAGCGCACGCAGGTGGCGCTCGTCGCCGAGTGCGGCGACGCCCGCGAGGTGCACCACGTCGCCCTGCTGCTCGGCTACGGCGCCGCGGCGGTCAACCCGTACCTGGCCTTCGAGTCGATCGAAGACATGATCAACAACGGGTGGCTGCAGGGCGTCGACTGCGAGCAGGCGATCCAGAACTTCATCGGCGCCCTGGTCAAGGGCGTGCGCAAGGTGATGTCGAAGATGGGCATCTCGACGGTCTCGGGCTACACCGCGGCCCAGGCGTTCGAGGCCCTCGGGCTCTCCCAGGAGTTCGTCGACGAGTTCTTCTGGGGCACGTCGTCGAAGCTCGGCGGCGGCGGGCTCGACCTCGTCGCCCACGAGGCCGCGGAGCGCCACCGCCGCGCGTACCCGGACAACCCGGGCGAGCGCAAGCACCGCAAGCTCGAGGTCGGCGGCGAGTACGCCTACCGTCGCGAGGGCGAGCTGCACCTGTTCAGCCCGGAGACCGTGTTCCTGCTGCAGCACTCCGCGCGCACCAAGCAGTGGGACGTGTTCAAGAAGTACACGGACGAGGTCAACCGCCTGATCTCCTCCGGAGGGGCCCTGCGCGGGATGTTCCGGCTGCGGACCGAGGAGCGGACCCCCGTCCCGATCGACGAGGTCGAGCCGGCCACCGAGATCGTCAAGCGGTTCGCCACCGGCGCCATGTCCTACGGGTCGATCTCCGCCGAGGCGCACACCGACCTCGCGATCGCCATGAACAACATCGGCGGCAAGTCGAACACCGGCGAGGGCGGCGAGGACCCGGTCCGGCTCTACGACCCGTCCAAGCGCTCGTCGATCAAGCAGGTCGCGTCCGGCCGCTTCGGCGTGACCAGCGAGTACCTGGTCAACGCCACCGACATCCAGATCAAGATGGCGCAGGGCGCCAAGCCGGGGGAGGGCGGCCAGCTCGCCGGCCAGAAGGTCTACCCGTGGATCGCCGAGGTGCGGTACTCGACGCCGGGCGTCGGGCTGATCTCGCCGCCGCCGCACCACGACATCTACTCCATCGAGGACCTCAAGCAGCTCATCCACGACCTCAAGAACGCCAACGAGCACGCCCGGATCCACGTCAAGCTCGTCGCGTCGGTCGGCGTCGGCACGGTCGCGGCGGGGGTCGCCAAGGCCCACAGCGACGTCGTCCTGATCTCGGGCTACGAGGGCGGCACGGGCGCGGCGCCGCTGACGTCGCTCAAGCACGCCGGCGCCCCGTGGGAGATCGGCCTGGCCGACACCCAGCAGACGCTGATGCTCAACGGCCTGCGCGACCGGATCACCGTGCAGGTCGACGGGCAGATGAAGACGGGCCGCGACGTGATCATCGGTGCGCTGCTGGGGGCCGAGGAGTACGGCTTCTCGACGGCGCCGCTCGTGGTCAACGGCTGCGTCATGATGCGCGTCTGCCACCTGGACACGTGCCCGGTCGGCATCGCCACGCAGAACCCGGAGCTGCGCAAGCGCTACACGGGCAAGCCGGAGTTCGTCGAGAACTTCTTCTGGTTCGTGGCGCAGGAGGTGCGCGAGCACCTCGCCGAGCTGGGCTTCCGCACCCTCGACGAGGCCATCGGGCACGCCGAGCTCATCGACGGCCGCGAGGCGATCGAGAACTGGAAGGCCCGCGGCATCGACCTGACGCCGCTCTTCGCCGTCCCCGACGTGCCGGAGGGCGCGCCCACCGACCGCATCCGCACCCGCCCGCAGGACCACGGGCTGGACCAGGCGCTGGACCGCACGCTGATGCAGCTCGCCGAGGGCGCGCTCGCCGACGCGACACCGGTGCGCCTGGAGATGCCGGTGCGCAACGTCAACCGCACGGTCGGCACCCTCACCGGCGCCGAGGTGACCCGCCGCTACGGCGCGGAGGGCCTGCCCGACGACACGATCCACGTCGAGCTCCACGGGTCGGCGGGGCAGTCGTTCGGGGCGTTCCTGCCGCCGGGGATGACGCTCGACCTCGTCGGCGACGCCAACGACTACCTGGCCAAGGGCCTCTCGGGCGGGCGGGTGGTCGCCCGGCCGCCGGAGGACTCGCCGTTCGCCGGGAGCGAGGACGAGCAGCACGTCATCGCCGGCAACGTCATCGCCTACGGCGCCACCGGCGGCGAGGTGTTCCTGCGCGGCCAGGTCGGCGAGCGGTTCTGTGTCCGCAACTCCGGCGCGCTGGCCGTCGTCGAGGGCACCGGCGACCACGCCTGCGAGTACATGACCGGCGGCCGGGTCGTCGTCCTCGGCGCCACCGGCCGCAACCTCGGCGCGGGCATGTCGGGCGGCATCGCGTTCGTGCTCGACCTGCCCGAGTACCGCGTCAACAGCGAGATGGTGTCGCTCGACCCGGTCGACGACGAGGACGCCGACTGGCTGCACGGCGTCGTCGAGCGCCATCGGGAGCTCACCGGCTCGCCGCGGGCGGCGGCCCTGCTCGCCGACTGGGACGCGACCGTCGCGCGGTTCACCAAGGTCATGCCCGACGACTTCCGCCGCGTCCTCGACGCGACGCAGCGCGCCCAGGCCGAGGGGCGCGACCCCGACGAGGTGATCATGGAGGTGGCGGCCGGTGGCTGACCCGCGCGGGTTCCTCAAGTACGAGCGGCAGGACAACCCGAAGCGACCCGTCGAGGAGCGCCGCGCCGACTGGCACGAGCTCTACGCGCCGCTGACCGACCCGGAGGTGCGGTCCGGGACGGAGGTGCAGGCCGCCCGCTGCATGGACTGCGGCATCCCGTTCTGCCACTCCGGCGGGGCGGGCTGCCCGCTCGGCAACCTCATCCCCGAGTGGAACGACCACGTCCGCCGCGGCGAGTGGGCCCGGGCCACCGACCGGCTGCACGCCACCAACAACTTCCCGGAGTTCACCGGCGCGCTGTGCCCGGCGCCGTGCGAGGCCGCATGCGTCCTGTCGATCACCAGCCAGCCCGGCCCGGTGACGATCAAGCGCGTCGAGTGGTCGATCGCCGAGAACGGCTGGGCCGACGGGAACATCGGCCCCCAGCTGCCGGCGATCCGCACGGGGAAGCGCGTCGCCGTCGTCGGGTCCGGGCCGGCCGGGCTGGCCGCGGCCCAGCAGCTCACCCGCGCCGGTCACGACGTGACGGTGTACGAGCGCGACGACCGTCTGGGCGGGCTGATGCGCTACGGCATCCCCGAGTACAAGTTCGAGAAGTGGGAGGTCGACCGGCGCCTCGACCAGATGCGCGCCGAGGGCACCCGGTTCGTCCCGAACTGCGAGGTCGGCGGGGAGGGCCTGCCCGTCGAGCGGCTGCGCGCCGAGCACGACGCGGTCGTGCTCGCCGTCGGGGCGCTCGCCGGGCGCGACGACCCGACCATCCCCGGGCGCGACCTCGACGGCATCCACCTGGCCATGGAGTACCTGGTGCCGGCCAACCGCGAGCAGGAGGGCGACGGGCCGTCGCCGATCGATGCCCGCGGCGGCAACGTCGTGATCATCGGCGGCGGCGACACCGGCGCCGACTGCTACGGCACCGCGACCCGCCAGGGTGCGATCGGCGTGCACCAGCTCGACCAGTACCCGCCGCCGCCGCAGACCCGCCAGGAGTCGTCGTCACCCTGGCCGACCTGGCCCTACGTGTTCCGCACCCCGCCGGCGCTCGAGGAGGGCGGCGAGCGCCTGTTCGCCACCGCCGTGCGCCGCTTCGTCGGCGACGACCGCGGCCACGTGCGCGCGGTCGAGCTGTCGTCGGTCGAGGTGCGCCGCGGCGAGGACGGCTCGCGCGAGGTCGTCCCGACCTCGGAGGAGGTGCACGAGATGCCCGCCGACCTCGTGCTGTTCTCCATCGGGTTCACCGGCCCCGACGACATGGCGCTGATCCCGGCGCTGGGCATCGAGCGCTCGCCGAAGGGCTCGATCCCGTGCGGGTCGGACTGGCAGACCGACGCGCCCGGCGTGTTCGTCTGCGGCGACGCCCACCGCGGCGCGTCGCTCATCGTCTGGGCCATCGCCGAGGGTCGCTCCGCCGCCGCGGCGGTCGACCGCTACCTCGACCCCGACGGCAGCACCGACCTCCCGTCGCCCCTGCACCCGGGCGCCCTGCCGCTCTCGCCCGCCGGCTGAGGTCAGGGTGCCGGCGGGGTCGCCACGACCGCGCGCTGGATCTGCACGGGGATGCGCGGCGCGCCGCCGCCGGCCTGGTTCGACCCGTCGTCGCCGCCCGCGCCGACCTTGTCGAGCACGGCCAGGCCCTCGGTGGAGATCCGCCCGATCACCGAGTACTCGGGCGGCAGCGCCGAGTCGCCGTAGACGAGGAAGAACTGGCTGCCGGTGGACCCCGGCTGGGAGCTCTTGGCCATGGCGATCAGGCCGCGGGAGTACGTCGAGGCCTGGCCGCCGGCCCCGGGGAAGGGCGCGAGGCCCTGCGGGGGCTCCTCGGCGTACTGGTAGCCGGGCCCGCCCGCGCCGGAGCCGGTCGGGTCGCCGCACTGCAGCACCTCGAGACTGCCCTTGCTGGTGACGAGCCGGGGGCACGGTGTGTCGTCGTAGAAGCCCTGCTGGGCCAGGCTCACGACGGCGTTGACCGCGCAGGGCGCCGAGGCGCGGTCCAGCGTCATCGGGATCGCGCCCTGGGTGGTCTGCAGGGTGACGTCGACGGTGCCGGTCGTCGGCGGGTTCGGGTCGGGCGGGGTGTTCGGCTTGGCCGCCGGCTCCGACGGGTTGTACGTGCACGTCGAGGGCGGCGCGGCCTCGGGCGCCGACGAGCCGGAGCCCGACGCGACGAAGTAGATCCCGACCCCGACGGCGACGAGGGCCACGACCGCGACCACGGAGATCAGGGTGAGCCGCTGCCGGCGGCGCTTGGCGCGCTCGGCCCGCCGTTCGATCTGGCGTTCCAGCTTGCGCTTGGCGGCCTTCCGGCGCTGCTCGTTCGTCGGCACGGCCGACATCGTAGGAACCGCGCCCCCGGGTCCCGGTGAGGCCCTCGACTAGGCTGGTCGAGGTATCCGTGCCCGAGGAGGACGAGGACGTGCTGGTCGAGGCCTTCGCGGCCGGGGTGTTCCAGACCAACTGCTACGTGGTCGCGCCCGGCCCCGGGGAGTCCTGTGTCGTGGTCGACCCGGGCCAGGACGCCGAGGAGGGGCTGCGCGAGGTCATCGCGCGCCACCGGCTCTCCCCAGTGGCGGTGCTGCTGACCCACGGCCACCTGGACCACATGTGGTCGGTGACGCCGGTGTGCGACGGCGACGACGTCCCCGCGTGGATCCACCCCGAGGACCGGCACATGCTGGCCGACCCGCTCGGGTCGGTGGGGCCGATGGGCCGGCAGATCGCCGCGATGTACCCGGGGCTGGAGTTCCGCGAGCCCCGGTCGGTCGAGACGCTCGACGACGGCGCCGAGCTCGAGCTCGCGGGCCTGCGCCTCACCGTCGACCACACCCCGGGCCACACGCGCGGCTCGGTCGTGTTCCGGTCGGCCACCGAGGACGGGCAGCCGTTCCTCATCGCCGGCGACACCCTGTTCCAGGGCGGTATCGGGCGGACCGACCTGCCCGGCGGGTCGAGCGAGGAGATGATGGCCTCGCTGCGCGACAAGATCCTCACCCTCGCCGACGGGACCGCCGTGCTGCCCGGCCACGGGCCGATGACCACGGTCGGCCAGGAGCGCACGTCCAACCCCTTCGTCCAGGGCCTGACGAGCGCGCCCGGACGCCACCTGTGACCGCCTCCGTGCCGCACGGCGGCTTCAGCGCGCCCAAGGGCATCCCCGAGTACGTCGGGCCGGAGTTCGTCCGCGTCCGCGACACCCTCGTGCGCGAGGCCGACCGCGCCGGCTACGCCCACATCGAGCTGCCCGTGTTCGAGGACACCGCGCTCTACGCCCGCGGCGTGGGCGAGTCGACCGACGTCGTGTCCAAGGAGATGTACTCCTTCGACGACCGCGGCGGCCGGTCGGTGACGCTGCGCCCGGAGGGCACCGCGGGCGTCGTCCGCTCGGTCATCGAGCACGGGCTCGACAAGGGCGGGCTGCCGGTCAAGCTGCGCTACAGCGGCCCCTTCTTCCGCTACGAGCGCCCCCAGGCCGGACGGTTCCGGCAGCTCCAGCAGGTCGGCGTCGAGGCGATCGGTGTCGACGACCCCGCGCTCGACGCGGAGGTGCTGGCCGTCGCCGACGCCGGCTTCCGCGCGCTGGGCCTGCGCGGCTACCGGCTGGAGATCACGTCGCTGGGCGACGCGACGACCCGCCCGCAGTACCGGGCGGAGCTGACGCGGTTCCTGGAGAAGCTCGACCTCGACGAGGCCACCCGCGAGCGCGCCCGCATCAACCCGCTGCGGGTGCTCGACGACAAGCGTCCCGAGGTCCGCGCCCAGCTCGAGGGCGCCCCGCTGATGATCGACCACCTCTCCGACGCGGCGGCCGCCCACCACGCGGCGGTGAAGCGCCACCTCGACGACCTCGGCGTCGCGTACGTCGAGAACCCCTGGATGGTCCGGGGCCTGGACTACTACACGAAGACCACGTTCGAGTTCGTCCACGACGGCCTGGGCTCGCAGTCGGGCATCGGCGGCGGCGGGCGCTACGACGGGCTGATGGCCGAGCTCGGTGGGCAGGACCTGTCCGGCGTCGGCTTCGGGCTGGGCGTGGACCGGGCGCTGCTCGCGTGCCGGGCCGAGGAGGCGGGCCTGGACGCCGCGCCGCGCGTCGAGGTGTTCGGGGTACCGCTGGGGGAGGCGGCCAAGGACCACCTCGTCGGCATCGTCGGGGCCCTGCGCCGCGCCGGCATTCGCGCCGACCTGTCCTACGGGGGCCGGGGGCTCAAGGGCGCCATGAAGGCCGCCGACCGCTCCGGTGCGCGCTACGCGCTGGTGCTGGGCGAGCGCGACCTGGAGGCCGGCGAGATCCAGCTCAAGGACCTCGCCGACGGCAGCCAGAGCGCCGTCCCGCTGGCCGACGCCGCGGCGGCCGTCGACCGCGCGCTGCACTCCGACCAGGGTGTCTCTCCCGCGTAGAGGCGCCCGTCACGCGCGCTTCGCCGCGGCACCCAGCGGGGTCGGGAACGCCGGGTGGAGGGCGAGGGCGGTCACCTCGACGACGTTGTAGGGGAAGACCGGCAGCGTCCGCAGGTGCGCGTCGAGCGCCTCGGCGCTCTCGGCGTTCCAGATCGTGACGCTGGAGCCGGTGTCGGGGATCCGCCACATCCAGGTGATCGTCCCGTTGTCGATGAGGGCCGTCGCGACCTCGCGCTCCCGCGCCATCAGCGCGTCGCGCTCCCCGTCGGACAGCTCGAGCAGTCCGCCGGTCGGGGTCGCCGTCACGAGGTACTCCACGCTGCGCTCCATCCTTCGGAGTGATGTCACGGTGTGACATCACGGTACCCGATGTCGCGGTGTGACATCAAGCGGTACCGTCGCCGCGTGCCGCGGTGGGAGCAGGGCAGCGGGGAGCGCCTCCGGGCGGCCGCCCTGGAGCTGTTCCGCGAGCAGGGCTTCGAGGACACCAGCGTCGTCGAGATCGCGCGCCGGGCCCGCGTCACCAACCGCACGTTCTTCCGCTACTTCCCCGACAAGCGCGAGGTCCTGTTCGCCGACGCGGACGACCTGCGGGCCGCCCTCGTCCAGGAGATCCTCCGGGGCCCGGAGATCACCGATCCGCTCGGGGTGGTGGTCCGGGTGCTGGCGCGGCACGACTGGGAGGGCCTCGCCCCGCGCGGCGCGCTGCGCGAGCGGCGGGCCGTCATCGCGGCCAACCCGGAGCTGCTCGAGCGCGACCTGGTCAAGCAGCACGCCATGGCGTCCGCGTTCGTCGAGGCCCTCGTCCGGCGGGGGGTCGACGAGGGCGTCGCGCCGGTGGCCGCTCGGGTGGGCATCCAGCTGTTCCTGACGGCCTACGAGCGCTGGCTCGACGCGGCCGGGGGCGAGGAGGACCTCGTCGCGCTGACCGACGACCTCCTGGCGACCCTCGGGACGCTCGCGCTCACCGGACCGGCCCGGGTCGCGCCCGATGCCCGATGACGGCCGCGGGTTGCCGGGCACCGTGCTCGCGACTGATCGGGACGCCCGGGATGTGACCCCAGGCGTCGACCGCGCCCGTGCGGTCGATGTCGATCTCTGCGGCGACCGTGGGGGCGGGCTGACCTTCGTGCAGGGCCTCGCTGCGGAGAGGTGCGTCAGGTGAGGCCGAGGACGCGGGCGGCGTTGCCCTTGAGGATCTTCGGGCGCACGTCGTCGGGGATGTCGAGGTCGGCGAAGTCGCGCAGCCACCGGTCCGGGGTGATGACCGGGAAGTCGGACCCGAAGAGGACCTTGTCGCGCAGCTGGCGGCCCGCGGCGCGGACGAGCTGCGGCGGGAAGTACTTCGGCGCCCAGCCCGACAGGTCGATGTAGACGTTCGCCTTGTGCCCGGCGATCGAGATCGCGGCGTCCTGCCACGGCACCGAGGGGTGGGCGAAGATCATGGTGAGCTCGCCGAAGTCGGCGGCGACGTCGTCGAGCAGCATCGGGTCGGAGTAGCGCAGCTTGAGCCCCGCCCCGCCCGGCAGGCCCGCGCCGATGCCGGTCTGCCCGGTGTGGAACAGCGCGGGGACGCCGGCCTCGGTGATCGCCTCGTAGAGCGGGTAGAAGGTGCGGTCGTTGGGCGCGAAGCCCTGGAGCGTCGGGTGGAACTTGAAGCCCCGGGCGCCGCGCTCCACCAGCCGCCGGATGCGTGCCACCGACGCCCGCCCGCCGTGCGGGTCCACCGACCCGAACGGGATCAGCACGTCGGGGAACGCGGCGGCCTGCTCGACGATCTCCTCGCTCGACAGGGGCGGGTGGCCCGTCGCCGCGGGCGCCTCGACGGTGAAGACGACCGCGGCCATCGACCGCTCGCGGTAGTGCGCCGCGATCGCCTCGACCGTCGGGGTGCGGTCCTGGTCGCTGCGGAAGTACGCCGCCGACGCGTCCAGGAGCTCGTCGGCGAGGGCGAAGCAGCCGTGGCTGTCCTGCTCGACGTGGGTGTGGACGTCGATGGCGGTCAGGGCAGCGAGATCCATCAGTGCTCCCTCCGGGCGCTGAGCACGGCGCGGATCACCGCGTCGCGGCGGGCGAGCAGGTCGTCGGGGTCGGTGACGGCCTCGGTGACCTGCGCGACGAGACGGTCCGCGAGCTCCGGGGTCATCGTGGGCGACCCGAGATCGGCCCACAGCGCCTCGGTCCCCGGGTGCAGGTGCTCCAGGACGTGGGCGAGCCCGCCGGCGCCGCCGGACAGGTGCTGCCCGGCGATCGGCCCGACGCCGGCCCAGCGCAGGCCGGGACCCTCCGTGATCGCCGTGTCGACGTCGCCCACGGTGGCCACACCGCGCTCGACCAGGGAGTACGCCTCCCGCCACAGGGCGGCCTGCAGCCGGTTGGCCAGGTGGCCGGGCAGCTCGGCGCGCAGCCGCAGCGGCGACCGGCCGACCGAGGTGTAGAACGCCATCGCCGCCGCGACAGCGGCCTCCGACGTCGCCTCGCCCGGCACCACCTCGACGAGCGGGACGAGGTGCGGCGGGTTGAACGGGTGCCCGACGAGGACGCGCTCGGGGTGCCCGGGGACGCCCCGGGCCAGGTCGGTGGGCCGCAGCATCGAGGAGCTGCTGGCGATGACGACCTCGGGCCGGCTCGCGGCGTCGAGCGTCGCGAGCAGCATATGCTTGACCTCGAGGCGCTCCGGCCCGTTCTCCTGGACGAAGTCCGCGTCGGCGACGGCGGTGGCCGGGTCGTCGACGAACGCCACCGCGTCCCCGAGCTCGGCGCGCAGCCGCTCCGCCGCGCCCGGCGCCGGGTCGGTGGCGACGACGTCGTGGCCGTGCTCGGCGAACAGCCGCGCCCAGCTCGTCCCGATGACGCCCGTGCCGACGACCGCGATCCTCATGGTCGAGCTCCGCTCCGCTTCGTCTCCCGCGACCGTCACCGCAGCCCCACGAACGGCTCCAGCGCCGACGGGTCCACGAGCGAGTCCCGCGACGCGACGGTGTCCGGGTCGGCTCCGAGCAGGATCCGCTTGGCCGGGACCTCGAGCTTCTTGCCCGTCCGGGTGCGCGGCACCGCGGCCAGGCCCAGGACGCGGTCGGGCACGTGCCGCGGGGAGAGCGCCCCGCGCAGCTCCGCCCGGATGCGGCCCACGAGCGCCTCGTCGACCTCGTACCCCGGGGCCGGCACCACGAACAGCAGCAGCTCGCCGGGGCCGCCGGCCGGGTCCTCGAGGTGCACGACGAGGCTGTCGGTCACCTCGGGCAGCTCCTCGACGACGGCGTAGAACTCCGCGGTGCCCAGGCGCACCCCGCCGCGGTTGAGCGTGGCGTCCGAGCGCCCGGAGACCACCACCGAGCCGGACTCGGAGAACCGCACCCAGTCGCCGTGGCGCCAGACGCCGGGGTAGGTGTCGAAGTAGGCCGCGTGCAGCCGCGACCCGTCGGTGTCGCCCCAGAAGCAGAGCGGCATCGAGGGCATGGGGGAGCGGATGACGAGCTCGCCGCGCTCGCCGACGACCTCGCGGCCCTCGGGGTCGAAGGCCGCGGTGTCCACGCCCAGCTCGCGGCCGGAGATCTCGCCCTCGACGACCTCCTGCCACGGCCCGCCCTGCACGATCCCCGAGCAGACGTCGGTCCCGCCGCTGCCGACGAGCAGCAGCACCTGCGGCCCGAACTCCTCGGCCACCCACCGGTAGCCCTCCGGCGGCAGCGGGCTGCCTGCGACGCAGATCTGGCGCAGGGCGCCGAGGTCCTGGTCGCGGGCCGGGTGCACGCCCTCGCCCCGGCAGGCCATGAGGAAGCCGGGCGAGGTGCCGAAGTGCGTCGCGCGCGCCTGCGCCGCCAGGCGCCACTGCCACGAGAGGTCGGGGTGCAGTGGGTTGCCGTCGACGAGGATCAGCGCGGCGCCGTGCAGCAGGCCGCTGACCAGCGCGTTCCACATCATCCAGGCCGTCGTGGTGAACCACAGCAGCCGGTCGCCGGCCTGGACGTCCCACGCCAGCCCGTGGTTCTTGAGGTGCTCGACGGTGATCCCGCCGTGCCCGTGCACGATCGCCTTGGGCTTGCCCGTGGTGCCCGACGAGAACAGCACCATCAGCGGGTGGTCGAAGGGCAGCGGGTCGTAGGCCGGCGCCGCGGGCTCGGCGAGGAGGTCGGCCCACGCGACGGCGTCGGGCACCGCGCCCGGTCCGTACGGGATCTCCACGACGTGCCGGACGGTGGGCAGCGCGGCGCGGACGGCGGCGACCTCGTCGGTGCGGTCGACAGGCTTGTCGCCGTAGACGTAGCCGCCGACCGCGAGCAGGACCGTCGGCTCGATCTGGGCGAAGCGGTCGACGACGCTGCGGGCGCCGAACTCCGGCGCGCAGGAGGCCCACACGGCGCCGACGCTCGCCGCCGCGAGGTGGGCGACGACCGTCTCGGGGATGTTCGGCGCGTAGGCGGCGACCCGGTCGCCGCGACGCACCCCGAGGCGCTCCAGCCCGGCCCGGGCGCGGGCCACGGCGTCGCGGAGACCGGCGCGCGTCCACTCCTGCGGCTCCCGGGTCTGCGAGTGCGCGATCAGCACGACGTCGTCGTCGGCGCTGCCGGCCGGGCCCTCGACGGCACGCTCGGCGTAGTTGAGCGTCGCGCCCGGGAACCACACCGCGCCCGGCATGACGCGCTCGGCGAGCACCGTGCGCGGCGCGTCGTGGAAGGGGACGTCGAAGAAGGAGGCGATCGCCGACCAGAAGCCGTCGAGGTCGGTGACCGACCAGCGCTGCAGGGCGTCGTAGTCGTCGAAGCGCAGCCCGCGCTCGGCGGCGAGCCAGTCGACGAACCGGGCGGTCACCGTGCCCGCGGGCGGGGGCGCCATCAGCGGACCTTCCCCGCGCGGCCGTCGAGGAACGCCGACATGCGCTCCTGGGCCTCGCCGCTGCTCGAGGTGATCGCGGCCATCAGCGCCTCGAGCAGGAAGCCCTCGTCGTCGCGGGACGCGGCGATGCGCGGCAGGGCCTGCAGGACGGCGTAGGTGCTGGCCGGGGGATTGGCGGCGATCTTCTGGGCCAGCTCGAGGGCCTGGGCGAACGCGCCGCCGGGCTCGGTGAGGTAGGTGGAGATGCCGTACTGCTGGCCCTCCTGAGCGTCGAGGACGCGGCCGGTGAGCATGAGGTCGGTCGTGCGGGCGAGCCCGATGAGGCGGGGGACGCGCACCGACCCGCCGCCGCCGACGAAGATCCCGTGGCGGGCCTCGGGCAGCGCGTAGAACGCGCTCGGCTCGGCGACGCGCACGTGGGCGGCGGATGCGAGCTCGAGGCCGCCACCGACCACCGCGCCCTTGAGGGCGGCGACGACGGGCAGCCGGCCGCGCTCGATGCGGTCGAAGACCCGGTGCCAGAACCGCGAGTGCTCGACGCCGGTGACGGCGTCGGTGTCGCCGAGCTCGGAGAGGTCCAGGCCCGCGGAGAAGTGGTCGCCCTCGGCGTCGAGGACGACGGCGCGCACGTCGGCGGGCGGGGCGGTGAAGAACGTCTCCAGCCCGAGCACCGTCGTGTCGTCGAGCGCGTTGCGCTTCTCGGGGCGCGCGAGTCGCAGGACCGCGACCGGACCGTCGCGGTACACGGTCAGGGAGCGGGGCAGCAACGTCGTCACCTCCTCCTCGCCGGTGTCCGGCACGGCCGGCTCGCTCATCGTGCTCCTCCCGGTGGGGGCATGGGCGGTCCCCCGCATCAATATCAGGGACCCTGACATTAAGCTCGGGGTCCGTCGGGCGAAAGGGGAGGGCGCGGTGACGGCTCCGGCTCCCACGTTGCTGTACGCGGTCAAGCAGGTCGAGCTGGCCGTGCGGGCCCAGCTCGACGAGCTGCTGCGACCCACGGGCTGCACCGTGCCCCAGTGGACGGCGCTGACCGTGCTGGCGCGCCGCGAGGGTCTGACCGGGGCCGAGCTCGCGCGCAACGCCTTCGTCAGCCCGCAGGCGATGGGCGACCTCCTCGCCGCGCTCGACCGCGGCGGCTGGGTGACGCGCACGCCCGACCCGACACACGGCCGGCGGGTGCTCATCGGCCTGTCCGACCGGGGACGCGCGCTGCTGGCGGCCGTCGGTCCGGGCGCCGACGCGGTCGAGGAGCGCATGGTCGCCGGCTTCTCCGACGAGGAGCGCGCCGCCCTGCGCGCCGTCCTCAACCGCTGCCGGACCAACCTGACCGGCTAACCATGTGAGCAGTTGCGTCCCGTATAGGGGCCCCAACTGCTCACATGGCGTCGGTGTCGGGCAGGACGTCGAGGGCGGCGACGCCGTCGCGGGCGCCGGGCTCGTAGGTCGCGTGGAGCTCGCGGAACAGCGCGTGGGCCGGGCCGGCGGGCCAGTCGGCGGGCAGGTGGCGTCGCGGCAGGCGCGGGTCGCGGCGGATCGCCTGCAGCCAGTCCGCCTCCAGCAGCAGCTGGGCGGCCAGCGGGTCGAGCCGCGGGCGGGCGGCCGCGTCGCCCCAGCGCGCCAGGAACGCCTCGTAGCGGGCGGCGAGCGCCGGCAGGTCCCAGGCGTCGCGGACCAGCGCGTCGACGTCGGTGGGCTCCAGGGCCTGCGCCGAGAAGGCCCGCAGCCGCCCGGCGAGACCGGCCCCCTCGCCGAGCCCGTCCCCGAGCCCGGCGACGTCGCGGGTGCCCGGCGCGATCCACAGCCCGCCCTGCAGGGGACCGAACCCGGCCCAGACCAGGCGGGCCCGCAGCAGGTGGCGCTCGCGGGCCCAGGCGTCGGGCAGGGAGAACGAGAGCAGCGTCCAGGAGCCGTCCCAGTGCTCGTTCACCGCCTCGGTCCGCCACATCCGCGCCTCGCCGTCGCGCAGCACCGCGCGGGTGTCGTCGGTCGGCCCGACGTACACCTGCCGGCCCCGGCGGACGCGGTGCAGCTGGTCGCGCCGGGCCATGCGGCTCACCGTCGAGCGTGTCGCGTGCTCCGAGACCCCGGCCCGGCGCAAGACGTCGACCAGGCTGCTGGTGGCGACGTGGACGCCGCGACGGAGCAGGTAGCCCCCGAGGAAGGTCAGCAGGATGGCCTGGGGGCGCAGCGCGCCGGTCTCCTCGCCCTGCTCCACCGCCTCGGACACGGCCGGAGCCTAGCCCTCATGATGTTGGGCACATCGTTGACGGCCGTTGCAGCTCTGCCTACATTCGTGCGGACATCCGTGACACCGAGCACACACGACGAGGTGCGGCGTGACCCAGCCCGATGCGCGTTCGCGGACCCAGCTCCGGCGGGCGGTGCTCTCCAGCTACCTGGGCAGCGTCATCGAGTACTACGACTTCCTGCTGTACGCGACGGCGTCGGCGGTGGTCTTCGCGAAGGTCTTCTTCTCGACGCTCGACCCGCTGGTCGGCACCGTCGCGAGCTTCGGCACGCTCGCCACCGGCTACCTCGCGCGCCCGCTGGGCGGGGTGCTGTTCGGGCACTTCGGCGACCGCGTCGGCCGCAAGAAGATGCTGGTCGTGACCATGACCCTCATGGGCGTGGTCAGCGTCCTCATCGGCGTGCTGCCGACGTACGCGCAGATCGGCGTCTGGGCGCCGGTGCTGCTCGTGCTGCTGCGCGTGCTGCAGGGCGTCGCGGTCGGCGGCGAGTGGGGCGGCGCGGTGCTGATGTCCGCGGAGCACGCGACCTCGCGGCGCGGGCTGTGGGCGAGCTTCACCAACGCGGGCGCCCCCAGCGGCATGGTGCTCTCGACCGCCGCCCTCGCCGGGGCCGCGGCGATCGCCGGCGAGGCCGGATTCCTGGCGTGGGGCTGGCGCCTGCCGTTCCTCGCCTCCGCCGTGCTGCTCGCGGTCGGGCTGTTCGTCCGCGCCCGCGTCGAGGAGACCCCGGTGTTCGCCCGCGCGAACGCCGACGCCACGCCGGCGACGCCCCCGCTGCTCGAGGTCCTGCGCCGCCACCCCCGCAACCTGCTGCTGTCGATCGGCATCGGCTTCGGCGCGTTCGTCGCCCAGGGTGTGCTGACGACGTTCGTCATCGCCTACGCCGTCCAGGCCGGCTTCCCGCGCCCCACGGTGCTGAACGCGCTGACCGTCTCCTCCGTCGTGGCGGTCGTCGGCATCATCGGCTTCGCCGCGCTGTCCGACCGCGTCGGGCGGCGCCCCGTCGTGCTCGTCGGGGCGCTGGCGATGGCCGTGTGGGGGTTCCTGCTGTTCCCGCTCGTCGACTCCGGGTCCACGGCCCTGCTCGTGCTCGGCGTCGTGGTCGGGCAGGGCGTGGTGCACGCCGCGATGTACGGGCCGCTCGCGGCGCTCTACACCGAGCTGTTCTCCACCCGCTCCCGCTACACCGGTGCCTCGCTGGGCTACCAGGTCGCCGGCATCGGGGCCGGTCTCGGCCCGGTCGTGTTCGCGACCCTGCTGCAGGGCACCGGCAGCGCGCTGTGGGTCTCGATCGTCATCGGCGCCTGCTGCCTGCTCACCGTCGTCTGCGTGCTGGCCGCCGGCGAGACCAGCCGCCAGGCCCTGGACGACGCCGAGGGCGCCCCCGGCGATGCCGTGCGGGCGCGGGCCGACACCACCGCGTGAGGACCAGCCGGGTCCGTCGGCGAGCTCGACGTACACCCGGCGCCAGGGCTGGTCGTCGATCAGCTCCCAGCGGTGCCCGCCGCCGGCGGTGTCGTCGGCCAGCAGGACGTCGCCCGGGCCGAGCAGGAAGTCCTCGCCGTCCCGGGTGGTGAACCGCAGGGTGCCCGTGAGGGTGATGACGTACTGCCGGCAGGGCGCGTCGTGCCAGTCGAGCGTGCTGCCGGCCGGGGACTCCTCGGCGTGGACGCGCCGGGCGGCGCCCGGCTCCGGGAGACCGTCCTCCACGCGGAACCGGGACTGCCCGTCCTCGGTCCACAGGTGGACGAGGCGGCTCACGCCAGCACCGCGGTGGTGGTGCCGGGGGCGTCGGTGCCGAGCCACTCGCGACCGAGCCGGGCCAGGGTGCCGTCGCCGCGCAGCTCGTCGAGGGCCCCGTCGACCCGGTCGGCCAGCGCGGTGTCGTCGTGGCGCACGGCGACGCCGATCTCTTCCTGCGTGATGCCGGTCTGCACGACAGCGAGGCCCGGACGGTCGCGGGTGAGCCAGCGCATCACGGGCTCGAGCTTCATGAAGCCGTCGATGCGCCCGGCGGCGACGTCGTCCAGCGCGGTGAGGATGTCGTGGTAGGCGTAGTGCCGGACGCTCGCGATCCGGCCCGCGCGGGCGAGCGCCTCGGCCACCGGCTCGGAGGTGTTGCCCCGCTGCACCCCGAGGGTCCCGCCCGCGAGGTCGTCGACGGTGCGGACCTCCGGGTGGTGGCCGCGGTCCACCACGAGGCTCTGCCCGGAACGCACGTGGGGACGGCAGAAGCGGGCCAGGGTCCGCCGGTGCTCGGTGATCGTCGCGCCGGACGCCACGACGTCGTGCTCGCCGCGGTCGAGGCCGCCGAAGATGCCGTCGAAGTCGTCCGCCTCGTAGCGCACGAGGACGTACTCCCGCCCCAGGCGCCGGGCCACCTCCTGCATGACGGCCGGATCGAAGCCGACCGCGTCGGCCGTCTGCCCGGTGCCCTCGAGCTCGAACGGGGGATCGGGCAGCGCCGAGCCGATCCGCAGCGGGGCGCTCTCGTGCACGGGCGACAGCGTGCCGGACGCGGACGTCGCTGGCGAGGTGCCCGTCGGGCGACGGCGCGGGTCGGCGATCGCAACCCGATCGTCACCCGCGGGCTTCACAGCTGCTTCACGCTGTGCTCGCCGCAGGCCGGACGAAGGGAACGCCGATGACCGAACGGATCGGATCGACGCCCGCGACGGGCACGGACAGCGACTACCTGGCCGCCCGCCAACTGCGCACCGGTTCGGCCAGCTGGGTGCTGCTCGCCGGCCTCGGCGTCGCGTACGTGATCTCCGGCGACTACGCCGGCTGGCACTTCGGCCTGGCCCAGGGCGGCTGGGGCGGGCTCGCGCTCGCCGCGGTGCTCATGGGCGTCATGTACGCGTGCATGGTGCTCGGGCTGGCCGAGATGTCGTCGGCGCTGCCGGCCGCCGGCGGCGGCTACACCTTCGCCCGGGTGGCGATGGGTCCCTGGGGCGGCTTCGCGACCGGCGCAGCGATCCTGCTCGAGTACGCCGTCGCCCCGGCCGCGATCGCCACGTTCATCGGCGGCTACGTCGAGTCGCTCGGGCTGTTCGGCATCACCGACGGCTGGTGGGTGTACCTCGCCTGCTACGTCGTCTTCGTCGGCATCCACCTGCTCGGCGTGGGCGAGGCGCTCAAGGCGACGTTCGTCATCACCGCGATCGCGCTGGTCGGCCTGATCCTCTTCGCGGTCGGGGCCCTCGGCTCGTTCGACGCCGCCAACCTCACCGACATCCCCGTCACCGACGCGGCCGGCGCCTCGCCGCTGCTGCCGTTCGGCGTGGTCGGGGTGTGGGCGAGCTTCCCGTTCGCGATCTGGTTCTTCCTCGCGGTCGAGGGCGTACCGCTGGCCGCCGAGGAGGCGCGCGACCCGGTCCGCGCCGTCCCGCGCGGGATCATCGTCGCGATGGCGGTGCTGGTCGTCTCGGCGGCCGCCGTGCTCGTCCTCGGCCCCGGCTCCCAGGGGGCCCTCGGTCTCTCGGAGAGCGACAACCCCCTGGTCAGCGCGCTGGAGGCCGGGTCGGGTGGTCCGACGTGGCTGTCCACGACCGTCAACTACATCGGCCTGCTGGGGCTCATCGCGAGCTTCTTCTCGATCATCTACGCCTACTCGCGGCAGACGTTCGCGCTCTCCCGCGCGGGCTACCTGCCCCGCGTGCTGTCCAAGACCAACGCCCGCAAGGCCCCGACGCTGGCGCTGGTCATCCCGGCGCTGATCGGCTTCGTGCTCGCCGCCACCGGCAACGGCGACATCCTCATCAACCTCGCCGTGTTCGGGGCGACGCTGTCCTACGTGCTGATGATGGTGTCCCACCAGGTGCTGCGGGCGCGGCACCCCGACCTGCCCAGGCCGTACCGGACGCCGGGCGGGCGGGTGACCACGGGCGTCGCGCTCGTGCTGGCCCTCGCCGCGGTGGTGGCGACGTTCCTCGTCGACGTCGTCGCCGCGCTGTGCGCGCTCGGCGCGTTCGCGCTGCTCATGGCCTACTTCGGGCTCTACTCGCGGCACCACCTCGTCGCGTCGGCGCCGGACGAGGAGTTCGCGGCCCTGGCGAAGGCGGAGGAGGAGCTCGAGTGAGCTGGACGACGAGCCTCGGCGGCCACTCGTACTCCTTCGCCGACCTGCGCGAGCTCCTGGCCAAGGCCACCCCGCTGCGCTCGGGCGACGTCCTGGCCGGCGTCGCCGCCGAGTCCGCGGCCGAGCGGGTCGCCGCGCAGACGGTGCTGGCCGACCTCCCCCTGGCGCACCTCCTCGACGAGGCCGTCGTGCCCTACGAGGACGACGACGTCACCCGCCTGATCATGGACGGCCACGACGCCGCGGCGTTCGCCCCGGTGCGCTCGCTGACCGTCGGTGGCTTCCGCGACTGGCTGCTGTCCTGGGAGGCCGACACCGCCGCGCTCACGGCGCTGGCGCCCGGACTGACCCCGGAGATGGCGGCCGCGGTCAGCAAGCTGATGCGCGTCGGGGACCTCGTGGCGGTGGCCCGCAAGACCCGCGTCGTCACCGGTCTGCGCACGACCATCGGGCTCGAGGGCCGGCTCGCGACCCGGCTGCAGCCCAACCACCCCACCGACGACGCCGTCGGCATCACCGCCTCGCTCGTCGACGGGCTGCTGCACGGCGCCGGCGACGCGGTCGTCGGCATCAACCCGGCCACCGACCGCCCCTCGACCGTGCGGGCGCTGCTCGACCTGATCGACGACGCCCGGCAGCGCCTGGACGCCCCCATCCAGTCGTGCGTGCTCACCCACGTGACGACGACGCTCGAGCTGCTCGAGCAGGGGGCGCCGGTGGACCTGGTGTTCCAGTCGGTGGCCGGCACCCAGGCCGCCAACCGCGGGTTCGGCGTCACGCTCGACGAGCTCGCCGAGGCCCACGCGGCGGCCCTGGCGCTGGACCGGGGCACGGTCGGGTCGAACGTCACGTACTTCGAGACGGGCCAGGGCTCGGCCCTGTCGGCGGACGCCCACCACGGCGTCGACCAGCAGACGCTCGAGGCCCGCGCCTACGCGGTGTGCCGGCGGTTCGACCCGCTGCTGGTCAACACCGTCGTCGGCTTCATCGGCCCGGAGTACCTCTACGACGGCAAGCAGATCCTGCGTGCGGGCCTGGAGGACCACCTGTGCGGCAAGCTGCTCGGCGTCCCGATGGGCGTCGACGTCTGCTACACCAACCACGCCGAGGCCGACAGCGACGACACCGACACCCTCCTGCTCACCCTCGGCGCGGCGGGCTGCGGCTTCGTGATCACCGTGCCCGGCGGGGACGACATCATGCTCAACTACCAGTCGCTGTCGTTCCAGGACGTGCTGCAGGTGCGCCAGACGCTCGGTCTGCGCCCGGCCCCGGAGTTCGAGGCGTGGCTCGGGTCGGTGGGGCTGCTCGACGACGCCGGCCGCGTGCCGCAGCTGGTGCCGGAGCCGATCAAGGCGTTGATGTCGTGAGCAGCGACCCGTGGGAGACGTTGCGCGCCGCCACCCGCGCCCGCGTCGGGCTGGGCCGCGCCGGCGACGGGCTGACCACCGCCGAGAACCTGCGCCTGGCCGCCGCCCACGCCCAGGCCCGCGACGCCGTCCACGCCCCGCTCGACGTCGACGCCGTCGTCGGGGCGTTGGGGGAGCGGGCCGGTCCCGTCGTGGTGTCGCAGGTCGCCGACCGCACCGAGTACCTGCAGCGCCCGGATCTCGGACGGCGCCTGGCGTCCGACCACGGGCTGGAGGCCGGCACGTGGGACCTGGCCCTGGTGGTCGCCGACGGCCTGTCCGCGACGGCGGTGCACGAGCACGCGGCCGCCATGGTCGACGTGCTCCTGCCGCGGCTGGAGGGCTGGGCGGTCGCGCCGGTCGTCGTGGCCCGGCAGGCGCGTGTGGCGCTCGGTGACGAGATCGCCGAGGCGCTCGGGGCGCGGATGGTGCTCGTGCTCATCGGCGAGCGGCCGGGGATGTCCGCGCCCGACTCGCTGGGGGCGTACCTGACCTTCGACGCCCGCCCCGGCCGCGTCGACTCGGAGCGCAACTGCGTCTCCAACATCCGCCCGCCCGACGGGCTGACGTACGACGCGGCGGCCGAGGTGCTGGTGTCGCTGATGACCGAGGCGTTCCGGCTGCAGCTCACGGGGGTGCGCCTCAAGGACACCGGGGCCGCCCTGCCGTCGGCGGCCGGCTGATCCGCATCCACCATTCGGATGAATCTTTCCATCACCCGTCTGTGACCTTTTCGTTACCCGTACGTGGTCGCCCACGCGGCCACGTCACACACGGGGCGGAAGGACACCACACGCATGGGTCTTCACAGGGCGAAACTCGGACGTCGGGGGATGGCTGCGCTGGCGGCCACCGGGGCCCTGATCGTCGGCGGCGGGGCGGCGGCGATGGTCGGGTCGGGCAACGCGGAGCCGCTGGTGCCGCTGCCCGTGCCCGTGGCCGGCACGACCTACGTCCTCCCGGATCTGGCGCCGTTCGCGGTCCTCGACAACCGCGGCGACGGTGCCGAGGAGGTCTCGGCCGAGCACGGCGCCCCGACCGGGGGTGGCGAGGCGTCGCTCCGCCTGACCACGCCCTCCGGCACGGACAAGGCCTCGATCGCCACGGACGAGGACGCCGGCACGCCGCTGGCGGCCTGGATCCCGGCGGCCGCCTACTCGGCGTTCCAGGCTGCGGCCGAGAACCCGGACCAGTTCCCGAGCATGCAGCTCGCGGTCGACTACGACCCGTCCGACCCCGCGGTCGGCTTCTCGACGCTCACCTACGAGCCGATCTACAACGCCGGCGACAGCCGGACGCCGGGTGTGTGGCACCGCTACCAGGCCGGCGCCGGCCGGTGGTGCTCGACGCGGGCGATCCCGGGCGTCATCGACGAGTCGCAGCGGTCCTGCTCCAACGGTGGCGCCAAGACGCTCGCGGAGTACGTCGCGGCGCAGCCGGGCATCGTCGTGAGCTACCTCGTCATCAACCAGGGTTCCGGCAACCCCGGGCTCGACGCGGCGGTGGACCTCGTCTCCACCCCGAGCACGACCTACGACTTCGAGCTCACCGAGCCGCAGCTGCCGGGCACGGACCCGTGCGAGCAGCCGTCGACGCCCCCGGCGCACCCCGGTGACGGCGGCAACGGCCACGAGGACGACGGCAACAACGGCAACAACGGCGACAGCGGTCACGAGGACGAGGGGAACGGTGGCCACGAGCCGTCGGACGGCGGTCAGGAGCCGTCGCACGGTGACGGCCACGAGCAGCCGGACAACGGTGGCCACGAGCAGCCTCCCGGCGGCGGGCACGAGCCCCCGCACTGCGCCGGCAGCTAGGACGCCCGCGCGGTAGCGCCACCACCGACGAACGAACGGCGCCCTCGCTGCTTCCGAAGCAGCGAGGGCGCCGTTCGTTCCTCGAGGGTGTGCGCCTACAGAGCAGCGCACACCACCGTGCGGGTCAGCCCTCCCCGGATCGCTTGCGTCCGGGAAGCCGGTCGACCACGCGCCCGAGGCGCTCGGTGGTGCCCTGCAGCGGCGCGAGGGCGTCGGCGAGGACCTTGATCTCCTCGTCGAGGTTGTCGATGCGCCCGGCGAGGGTCCGCAGGTCGGGGCTGACCTTCTGCAGCTCCCCGGCGGCGGTCGACAGCGCGGCGTCGAGGTTCGCCAGGCGCGGCGGGACGTCGGGGAACGTCGTGTCGGCGTGACGGGCGAGCACCTCGACGTGCCCGATGGCGCCGGTCAGCTTCTCGACCTCGCCGACCGCGTTCGCCATCGTCGTGAGCGACGGCGCGGCGCCGGCGAGGTGGTGCAGGTCGTCGACGGCACCGGTGAGGGCGTGCAGGTCGTCGACCGCGCCGGCGAGCGCGGCGATCGTCGGCACCGCCTCGGCCAGCCGCGCGATCGTCGGCACCGCCTCGGCGAGCGCGGCGACGGTGGGCACGGCCTCCGCGAGGCGCCCGACGTCGGGGACGCCCTCGGCGATCCGGGCGACGGTGCCGGTGGCGGCGGCGATCTCGTGGACGTCGCCGGTCGCGGCGGCGACGAGGGCGATGTCGTCGACCGCGCCCGCGATCCGCTCGAGGGTGGGGGCGGCGCCGGCCAGGGCCTCGAGGTGCGGGGCGGCCTCGCCGAGCTGGTGGATCGCCGGGGCGGCGCCGGCGAGCTGCTCGAGCATCGGCACCGCCGAGCCGAGCTGCTGCAGGGAGGGCACGGCGCTCGCGAGGGCGGCGATGTCGTCGCGCGCCTCGCCGATCCGCTGCAGCGCCGGGACCGCGGAGGCGAGGGTGGCGATGTCGTCCCGGGCGCTGCCGATCTGCTGGAGCGCGGGCACGGCGGAGGCGAGGGTGGCGATGTCGCCGCGGGCGCCGCCGATCTCCTGGAGCGCCGGGACGGCGGAGGCGAGGGTGGCGATGTCGCCGCGGGCCTCGCCGATCTGCTGCAGCGCCGGCACCGCCTGCGTCAGGGCGTGGATGTCGGGTGCCGCGCCGGCGATGGCGGTCAGGGCCGGCGCCGCCTCGGCGAGGGCGTGCAGGTCGTCCACGGCGTCGCCGAGACGGGCCAGGGCCGGGGCCGCGTCGGCGAGCCGGTCGAGGGACGGGACGGCGCCGGCGATGCGCTCGAGGGTCGGCACCGCGCGGGCGATCGCGTGCAGGTCGTCGACGGCGCCGGCGAGCCGGTCGAGCGCGTCGGTGGCGTACGACAGGCGCGTGACGTCGGGCGCGAGCTCGTCCAGCGTGTGCTGCAGGCCCGACGCGACGGGCAGCAGCTGCTCGAGCATCCCGACCAGGCGGGGCACGGCGCGCAGCGCGTCGGCGACGAGCGGGCTGAGGTCGGCCGTGGTCCGGGCGCCCTGGCCGGCGATGCCGGCGATCCCGCGCACGATCGCGGGCCCGTTCAGCGTCAGCTCGACGGCGGTGCGGGTCGACGCGACGACCAGGGCGCGGGCGGTGTCGAGCAGGCCGCTGGGCGCGGGCTCGACGGCGCGCGGGAGGGCACGGGGGGCAGGACGGCTCATGCGGGTTCCCCCCGGGTGGTGACGGCGGTGGTGGTGGCGGTGGAGACGGACCTGACCACGACGGCCGCGAGCACGGTCGTCAGCGGGACCGAGGCGACGAGACCGATGCTGCCGACGAGGGTCCGCACGACCTCCTGCGCCACGTCCTCCGCGGTGAGCAGGTCGCCGGGACCCCGCCCCGCCAGGGCGAACAGCAGCAGCAGGGGCAGCGCGGCCCCGGCGTAGGCGAGCACCAGCGTGTTCACCGCCGAGGCGACGTGGTCCCGACCGACACGCATGGCGGAACCATAGAGGTCATTCAGCCGAGCGGCCGGGTTCGCACGGTGCAGCTCCCACACGGCGCTGGTCTGGGTGACGGTGACGTCGTCGAGCACCCCCAGCGCGCCGATCACCACTCCGGCCAGGAGCAGCCCCCGCACGTCGAGACCCGGGCCGAGCACCCCGACGAGCTCGGAGGACTCCTCGCCCAGGCCGGTCAGCCGCGAGGCCGCCGCGAAGAGCACGGCGAGCAGGCCGATGAGGCCGAGGCTGGCGAGGGTGCCGAGGGCGGCGGTGGCGGTGCGCGCCGACCAGCCGTGGGTCAGGGGCAGCACGACCCCGACGATCAGCCCGGACGCGGTGAGCGCCACGGCGACCGGCGCGGCGCCCGTCGCGAGGGCCGGCAGCACGAACAGCGCGAGCACCCCGAGCGTGACCCCGAGGGCGACCAGCGCGGCGAGACCCTGCCAGCGCCCCAGCAGCAGCACGGCGAGCGCGAAGACCCCGCCGAGCAGCAGCAGCGGCGGGCCGCGCTGGAAGTCGACGATCGTGTAGGTGAGGGGATCGGTGGGGTCCCCGCCCGCCCACCCCAGCACCACCGGGTCGCCGACGGCGAACCGCGGCGAGCCGGGCGTGGCCGGCACCAGCGTGGTGATCGTCGCGCCGGGCGCCGGGCCGTCGGCGAGGCGCACCACGACCGCCACGCACCCCTCGCCCGGACCGGGCGATGGGAGGTTGGGGTCGGTGCAGTCGGCCTCGCCCGCCGCGCGCAGGACCTCGCCGTCGACGGGGGTCTGGGTGCCCAGGCCCGGGGCGCCCTGGCCGGAGCGCGCGCCCCCGGCGACCCGCGCGTACTCCGACGGCGAGGGCGTGAGCAGCACGAGCCCGACGACGACGGCCACCGCGCACGGCGCGAGCAGCGCGGCGAGCAGCCGCCGCACCCGCCGGGCGTCGGCCCCCTCGACCTCGCCCCGCCCGTGACCGTGACCGTGCCCGTGGCCGTGACCCGCGGGCGTGTCAGCCTGGCGTCCACGCCGGCGTTGGACGTCAGGAAAGCCACCCGCTCGCCGGCGGGCCGTGCCGGGAGAGGTGCGGACGGGACGCGTCGCGGCGTCGTCGGCCGCGTCGGCGGTGTCCTCCCGCCCTGGTCGCGCGTGGCGCCCCGCGGGCCGGGAGGAGGTCACCGAGACATCATCGCCGGGAGCCCGCACGGACCCGACACGGGGGACGAACCTCGCACGGTGAGCGGGTGGATTTTCTGACGTCCAACGTCAGCGTGGACGCCACGCTGACGACCCCGTCGCTCAGGTGCCGGGCGAGGCGAGCTTGCCGCCGAGGCGCAGGACCGGCTCGGGGGCCTTCTTCGCCAGGCGCATGAACACCTCGCCCGCGCGGGCGCGGGCCAGGGAGCCGTGGCCGAACTTCCGGCTCAGGCCCCCGTGGTCGCCGGGCAGGTGGTGGTGCACCGGCGTCGCGGTGGCCTCCGGGTCGGTCAGGGTGCGCCCGATGACCATCCGCTGGATCTCGCTGGTGCCCTCGAAGATCGTGTAGAGCTTCGCGTCGCGGTACCACTTCTCGACGGGCAGGTCGTCGACGTAGCCCCAGCCGCCGCACACCTGCACGGCCTGCTCCGCGGCCCGGACGGCGACCTCCGAGGCCTTGAGCTTCGACATCGAGCCCTCGGCCAGCTGGAACGGCACGCCGTTGGCGGCCATCCACGACGCGCGCCAGCACAGCAGGCGGGCGGCGTCGATGTCCGCCGCCAGGTCGGCGAGCGGGAACGACACGCCCTGGTTGTCGATGATCGGCCCCCCGAACGCCTCCCGGCGTCGGGCGTAGTCGCACGCGTACTCGAAGCTGGCCCGGGCCACGCCCAGCGCCATCGCCGCGACCATCGGCCGGGTCTGCTCGAACGTCCCGAGCGCGGCCGGCTTGCCCTCGCCGCGCCGCGCCTTCTCCAGCTTGTGCTCGAGCTTGCCCTCGCCGCCGAGGAGGTTCTCGGCGGGGATGCGGCAGTTCTCGAACGACAGCTCCGCGGTGTGCGACGCCCGGTGCCCCAGCTTGCGCAGCCGCCGGACCTGCTCCATGCCCGGCGTGTCCTTCGGCACGACGAACATCGCCTGCCCCTTGGTGCCCAGCTCCGGGTCGACGACCGCGTTGACGATCGTGACGTCGGCGATCCCGCCGTTGCCGATCCAGATCTTCTGGCCGTCGAGCACCCACTCCTCGCCGTCCTTGCGGGCGCGGGTCTGCAGGTTGGCGACGTCGCTGCCGCCCTGCGGCTCGGACACCGCCAGCGCCGCGAGCTTGATGTCGCCGGGCTCGCCGAACATCTCGGGCGCCCAGCGCGCGACCTGCTCCGGGGTGCCGGCCTGGTTGAGCGCCGAGAGAGCCAGCGCGGGCAGGACGACGGTCAGGCCGATCCCCGCGCAGCCCCAGAAGATTTCCTCGAGGAACAGCGGCAGGGAGAGGCCGGTCGGGTCGGCGATGAGGTCGGCGTAGAAGAGCGCGTTGTAGAAGCCCTCCTGCGCCGCCCGGTCGACGATGTCCCAGGGACACTCCTCGGCCGCGTCGTACTTCGCCGCGGCAGGGCGGATGAGGTCCTCGGCGAAGGCGTGCGCGCGCCGCACGAGCTCGTGGTGGGCCGGGGTCAGCTCGAGGGTGAAGGCGCTCATCGATGCTCCGTTCTGGTGTTACCACTCAGTACCGCGTACCAGTGGTACCGAAACCAGGACGATCAGCGCCGCACGAGCCCCACGGGGTTGCCCGGCGGGAAGGCGTGCCCGGCCACGACGGCCGCGCTGAGGGGCTCGAGGAGCTCGGCGAGCCGGTCGGTGCGCTCGCGGCCCAGGACCCGCCACGGGCCGGCGGCCAGGCGGTCGGTCGTCTCCTCGATCGCCGCGTGGCCGGCGCGCCCGGCGTCGGTGAGCCGGTCGGCGGCGTCGAGCCACCCGCGGTCGCGCAGCTCCGCCGCCCCCGCGGCCCAGGCGTCCTCGTCGAAGCGGCGGGCCTGACGCGTCGTCGCCCCCGAGAGCTCGCCGGCCGCCGCCTTGAGGCGGTGCGCCGCCACCGGCCCCAGTCCGGCGCCGACCAGGGCCGCGACGTGCCCGTCGCCGCGGTGCTCGCGCAGGGTCGTCACCGCCTGCCAGAGGGCGCGGACCGGCTCCGACGGGCGGGGGAGCGCCTGGTTCGCCGCGCCCAGCACGCGCCCCTCGACGTCGGCGGCGTCGGCCGCCGCGCCGGCCAGCGCCGCCGCCTCGGCGACCCCCGGGCCGTGCGCCACGGTCTCGCCCAGCAGCCGGTGCAGCGCGGCCCCGGCGCCGACCGACCGCGCCGTCAGGCACCGCTGCGGGTCGGCGAGGTCCCACGCGTCGGGGAGCGCGCGCTCCAGGCGGCTGCGGTGGAAGCCGTGGAAGCAGCCGTACGCGACCCCGGGACCGACGGCGCCGAGCGGCGCGATCCGCTGGGCGGTGTAGGCCATCCAGAAGCCCCGCAGGCCGGCGGCATCGGCGGCGGTCCGCGCCTCCACCGTGAAGTAGGTGACCGCGTGCAGCGGCTCGAACAAGGTCCACAAGCGCCGGGCGTCGTCCACGCGCAGAATCGTGCTCCGCGGGACGGCTTGCCGCACCATCGAACACGTGTTCGAATGGTCGGGTGCGCTGGGACGAGCAGAAGGTCGCCGGAGGGCCCGAGCAGCTGCCGGGCATGCCGGCGCTCAAGGGCCTGCTCCGCAGCGTCCGGACCCCCGAGTTCGCGGGCATCACCTTCCACGAGGTGCGGGCGCGCTCGGTGCTCAACCGCGTGCCCGGCTCCTCGCCGATGCCCTTCGCCTGGACGGTCAACCCCTACCGCGGGTGCAGCCACGCGTGCACCTACTGCCTGGGGCCGGACACCCCGGTGCTGATGGTCGACGGCACGAGCGTGCGCATCGCCGACGTCCGGGTGGGCGACCTCGTGGTGGGCACGGAGTACCGCGGCGAGGTCCGCAGCCTGGTGCCGACGCCGGTGCACGCGGCGTGGTCCACCACCCGGGCGGCCTGGCGGGTGCGCCTGGCCGACGGCACGGCGCTGGTCGCCGGGGCGGAGCACCGTTTCCTCACCACCGAGGGCTGGGCGCACGTCCGGCCCGAGGGCTGCGCGGGCGACGACCGTCCGGCGCTGCGCGTCGGCGACGTCCTGGTCGGTGCCGAGTCGCTGGCCGACGAGGCCTTCCGCCGCCCGGGCAGCCCGCCCGTGGCGCCGGCCCCGCCGGCCGACGTGCCCGGTGCGCGGGTCGTCGTCGCCGTCGAGCCGCTGCCCGGCGAGCGCACGCTGGTCGACCTCACCACCGGCACGGGCGACTTCGTGGCCGACGGGGTGGTCAGCCACAACTGCTTCGCCCGCAACACCCACACCTATCTCGACCTCGACGCGGGGGACGACTTCGACCGGCAGGTGGTGGTCAAGCTCAACGCCCCCGAGGTGCTCCGCCGGGAGCTGCGCTCGCCGCGCTGGTCGCGCGAGCACGTCGCCATGGGCACCAACACCGATCCGTACCAGCGCGCGGAGGGCCGCTACGCCCTGATGCCGGGCATCATCCGGGCGCTCGGCGAGTCGGGGACGCCGTTCTCGATCCTCACCAAGGGCACGCTGCTGGCGCGCGACCTGCCGGAGCTCACGGCCGCGGCGCGCGACGTGCCGATCGGGGTCGGGGTGTCGCTCGCGCTGCTCGACGCGGAGCTGCACCGCCGCGTCGAGCCGGGCACGCCGACGCCCCGGGCGCGGCTCGACCTCGTGCGCCGCATCCGCGACGCGGGGCTGCCCTGCGGGGTGTTCGTCGCGCCGGTGCTGCCCGGGCTCACCGACACCGACGAGGCGCTCGACGCGCTGCTCGGCGAGATCGCGGCGGCGGGCGCCGGCGGCGCGAGCGTGCTGGCGCTGCACCTGCGCCCGGGCACGCGCGAGTGGTTCCACGGCTGGCTCTCGCGGGAGCACCCGGAGCTGCTCGAGCGCTACGCCGCGCTGTACCGCCGCGGCGCCTACGTCGACGCCGCCTACCGGCGCGACCTCGCCGCGCGCGTGACGCCGCTGCTCGAGCGCCACGGCCTCACCGGCGGCGGGCACGCGATGGGCGGGCGGCAGGGCCATGGCGAGCGGGTCGACGGGCTCGAGGGCAAGGGCGGGTGGCCCGACGGCGCCATGCCCCCGCCGTCGGTGCCGGACGCCGTCGTCACCGCCCCGCCCGAGCAGCTGTCCCTGCTGTGACGGCGGCCCTAGCCTCGAGGTCATGGACCTGGACGAGGCGCGGCAGGTGCTGCGCGAGCAGCACCACGCGGTACTGGCCACCCGGCGGCGCGACGGCGCGCCCCAGCTCTCGCCGGTGGCGGTCGGCGTCGACGACGACGGTGTCGCGACGATCAGCACCCGCGAGACGGCCGTCAAGACGAAGAACCTGCGGCGCGAGGCCCGCGCGTGGCTCTGCGTGCTGCCCGACGGCTTCTTCGGGCGCTGGATCCAGGTCGAGGGCGACGTCGAGATCGTCGAGCTCCCCGACGCGCTCGACGGGTTGCGCGCCTACTACCGCCAGGTCACGGGGGAGCACCCCGACTGGGACGAGTACGACGAGGCGATGCGCCGCGAGCGCCGGGTGCTGGTGCGGGTGCACCTCGACCGCGCCGGGCCCGACGTCAGCGGGTGAGTTCGGGGTGGTCCGCGGTCGATAGCCTGAGGGCCACGGTTGTCGACCCGATCCAGGAGCACCACCCCAGATGATGCGCACGCACCCCGCCGGCACGCTGCGCGCCGAGCACGTCGGCGCCACGGTCACCCTCGCCGGATGGGTGGCCCGCCGCCGCGACCACGGCGGCGTGGTGTTCATCGACCTGCGTGACGCGTCGGGCGTCGTGCAGGTGGTGTTCCGGCTCGGCGACGTGGCCGCGGAGTCGCACCGGCTGCGGGCGGAGTTCTGCGTCCAGATCACCGGTGTGGTCGAGCAGCGGCCGGCGGGCAGCGAGAACGCCGAGCTGGCCACCGGCGCGGTCGAGGTCAGCGCGACGGCCCTGACCGTGCTGTCCGAGTCCGCCCCGCTGCCGTTCCAGCTCGAGGAGCACGGCTCGGAGGGTGCCGGCGTCGGCGAGGACGCCCGGTTCCGCTACCGGTACCTGGACCTGCGCCGCGAGGGCCCCGCGTCGGCGCTGCGCCTGCGCAGCCGGGCCAACAAGATCGCCCGGGACGTCCTGTCGCATCGCGAGTTCGTCGAGGTCGAGACCCCGACGCTGACCCGCTCCACCCCCGAGGGCGCGCGCGACTTCCTCGTGCCGGCCCGCCTGCGCCCGGGCAGCTGGTACGCGCTGCCGCAGTCGCCGCAGCTGTTCAAGCAGCTGCTCATGGTCTCGGGGCTGGAGCGCTACTTCCAGATCGCGCGCTGCTACCGCGACGAGGACTTCCGCGCGGACCGCCAGCCCGAGTTCACCCAGCTCGACATCGAGGCGAGCTTCGTCGACCAGGACGACGTCATCGCCCTCGGCGAGGCCGTGATCACGGCGCTGTGGTCCGAGCTCGGCGGGCACACCATCGAGACCCCGATCCCGCGCATGCCCTACGCCGAGGCCATGGCCCGCTACGGCTCGGACAAGCCGGACCTGCGCTTCGACCTCGAGCTCACCGACCTCACCGAGTACTTCGCCGAGACCCCGTTCCGCGTGTTCCAGGCGCCCTACGTCGGCGCGGTCGTCATGCCCGGCGGCGCCTCCCAGCCGCGCCGGACCCTCGACGGCTGGCAGGACTGGGCCAAGCAGCGCGGCGCCAAGGGCCTGGCCTACGTGCTGGTCGGCGAGGACGGCACGCTGACCGGCCCCGTTGCCAAGAACATCACCGACGCCGAGCGCGACGGCCTGGCCAAGGCGGCCGGCGCGAACCCGGGCGACTGCATCTTCTTCGGCGCCGGCGAGGCCCCCGCCGCGCGCGCCCTGCTCGGCGCCACCCGCGGCGAGATCGCCCGCCGCCTCGACCTCGTGCCCGAGGGCTCGTGGTCGTTCGTCTGGATCGTCGACGCCCCGCTGTTCGAGGCCGCCGGCAGCACCGACGACGTCGCGGTCGGGGAGGGTCAGTGGACCGCGGTGCACCACGCGTTCACCTCGCCCACGCCCGAGTGGATCGACCGGTTCGAGGACGACCCCGCGCACGCCCTGGCCTACGCCTACGACCTCGTCTGCAACGGCAACGAGATCGGCGGGGGGTCCATCCGTATCCATCGCCGCGACGTGCAGGAGCGGGTGTTCGCGCTGATGGGGCTGTCGCCCGAGCAGCAGCAGGAGAAGTTCGGCTTCCTGCTCGACGCGTTCGCCTACGGGCCACCCCCGCACGGTGGGATCGCCTTCGGCTGGGACCGCATCTGCGCGCTGCTGGCGGGCGTCGACTCGATCCGCGAGGTCATCGCCTTCCCCAAGACCGGCGGGGGGTACGACCCCCTCACCGCGGCGCCCGCGCCGATCACCGCGCTGCAGCGCAAGGAGGCGGGCGTCGACGCCCCGGCACCGGGCACGCAGACCAGGCCGGCGGCCCCGGTCAAGCCGCAGGAGCGTCCGGTGCAGGACCCCCAGGACCCCCAGGCCTGACGCCGCCGTGAACCGCCTGCGGGTGCTCTGCCCGGAGGGCGACGACCTCGCGGACCGGGTGCTCGCCGTGCTCACGGCGGAGGCCGGGGTGGTCCACGTCGTGCGGCTGCGCGGAGCAGCGGTGGACCCGGCCGGGGACGTCGTCGAGGCCGACGTCGCGCGGGAGGCCGTCGACGACGTCCTGGAGCAGTTGCGCGCGCTGGGCTGCGCCCGGCGCGGTGGCATGGTGCTGGAGACCCTGGACACCGTCGTCTCGGAGGCCGCCGAGCGGGCCGAGGAGGCGGCGCCCGGCGAGGGTGTGGACGCGGTCGTGTGGGACGAGCTGCTCGCGCGGACCGGCCAGGGCGCCCGGCTCTCGGTCACCTTCGTCATCATGCTGACGATCGCCTGCCTGCTCGGTGCGATCGGCGTCGTCACCAACTCGCCGGTGACGGTGGTCGGCGCGATGGTCCTCGGGCCGGAGTTCGGCCCGCTGGCCGCGCTGGCGGTGGCCGCCGTGCGCCGGGACGGCCCGCTCGCCCGCTCGGCGGCGCTGGCGCTGGGTGCGGGCTTCGCGATCGCGCTCGTCGTCACCGCGCTCGCCGGGGTCGGCGCCGACGCGGTCGACCTGGTCCCCGAGGACACCCTGACCGACCTGTCCGGCGTCGAGTTCGTCTACCAGGTCGGTCCGTTCTCGCTGGTCGTCGCGCTGCTCGCCGGGGTGGCCGGCATGGTCGCGCTGGTGGCGGGGGAGAGCTCCGGGGTGCTGGTCGGGGTGTTCATCTCGGTGACGACGGTGCCGGCGGCGGGCTTCGCGGCCGTCGCCGCGGTCCTGGGGGAGTGGTCCCGCGCGGCCGGCTCGCTGGCGCAGCTGGTGGTCAACGTGGTGGGCATCGTCGTCGCCGGGATCGTCGTCCTGACGGTCGTGCGGGCCACGCGCCACGACCGGTCCCGGCGGAAGGTCGTGCCCGACCGACCCCCGATCGAGGGCGCCGGCGGGTAGAGTCCTCCGGCTGATGGCTCCCCTGACGACGGACGACGCGGGCACCTCCGACGGCCACGCCACCGACGCCGGAGGGGACGGCGACGCCGTCACCCGGGCCGTCGCGCTGGCCGAGGAGCTGCTCACCCGCCGGCACGGGGCCACGGTGCGCCTCGCCGACGCGGAGGACCTGGGCGGCAGCGCCCGGTCGCTCGTGGTGCGGGTGCGCGTCGCGGAGAACCCGTTCTCGCTGCCGCGCACGCTCGTGCTCAAGCACTACCTCGACGCCCCCGGCGCCGGGGAGCAGAGCGCCGACCGCTTCCGTTACGAGGCCGCGTCCTGCCAGCTGCTGACGGCCATGCCGTCGGAGGAGCGGGCCAGCCCGATGCTCGTGGCCAACGATCCGACCCACCGGCTGCTGGTGCTCGAGGACCTCGGCCGGTGCGCGACGCTGGCCGATCGGCTCGAGGAGCGCGACGACAAGGCGGCCGAGCGTGCCCTGCTCGGCTGGGCCCGCGCGCTCGGCCGCATGCAGGCCGCCACCGCGGGACGCGAGCACGACTTCGGGGCCCTGCTGCGCCGCTTCGGCGAGCGCCAGTGGCGCGACCCGCTGGCCGACGACGCCCGCGCGGCGCTCGCCGAGGTGCCCGACCAGCTCGCCCAGCTCCTGCGCGTCGAGGCCGCGCCCGCCTCGGTGGCCGAGGCCCGCGCCGCGGCGCGCCTGCTCGGCGGCTCGGGCGCCCGGGCGTTCAGCCCCGCCGAGATCCGCCCGGACAACTGCCTCATCACCGGCAGCGGCTCCCGGTTCCTCGACTTCGAGTGGGCCTGCTTCCGCGACGTCGCCCTCACCGGGGCGGCGCTGCGCCTGCCGCTGCCCAGCGGCGGCCCGGCGCACGCCCAGCCGCCCGGGATGGCCGAGGCGATGGTCGCGGCGTGGCAGGCCGAGCTGACGCCGGTGTGGAGCGAGCTCGCCGACGGCGAGGTCCTGCGCGACCGGCTGCTGGCGGCCGAGACGCTGTGGGTGTGGCTGGCGACGCGCGCCCTGCTGCCGGGGGTCGTCGGCGCCCCCGCCGCGGAGCGCCCGTCCCGCGTCGTCGTCGCCGACCCGGGCGTCGACGCCCCGGCCGTGCTCAGCGCGCTGTGGCGGCGCCTCGGCGTCGACGCCGAGCGGTCAGCGCGCGTGTCCACGGCCGAGCTGGCGGCGGCGGTCGTCGGGGCGCTCGGCCGCCACGGCGGCGACGTCGCGTTGCCGCCCTACCCGGCGTTCACGGGGCGCTGAGCGGGTCAGTCCACCAGCCGCGCGCGGTGCACGAAGGCGTCCGCCGCGTCCCCGTGCCACGCCGCGGCGCCCGCCGCGGCCAGCGTCTCGGCCCGCCGCCGGCCGGCGAGCAGGAGCAGCAGGGCGTCGGCGTCGATCTCGACGACGTCGGCCGACGTGTCGGCACCGCCGGTGATGCGCCCGCCGGCGACGTGGACGGTGCGCTCCAGCGCGACGCCGCCGCCGGGGCGGCGGACCACGAGCCGCACGGTCGCGTCGCGCGCCCCGAGGGCGGCGACGAGCAGCCGCGGCGCCATCTCGATCACCAGCCGGCACGCCTCGACCGTCGCCGCCGCGTGGTCGGCGAGGTCGACCGGGGCGGCGAGCGCCGTCGTGAGGTCGTGGGCGTGCAGGCAGAGGTCGAGACTCTCAGCGCCGAGCGCGCGGTCACCCGGCGGGCGGCCGTCGAGCCGCAGCGCGGTGCGTCGGCGGGCGCCGGCCAGGGCGGACACGAGCCGGTCCGGCGCCGCGTAGTGCGTGCCGCCGTGGACGCCCGCGAGGTGGGCGACGAGGTCGCCGACCGTGGGCTCGGGGCCGGGGGCCGGTCGGGTCCAGTCGTCGGCCCGCAGCCCGGCGACGGCGTCCTCGGCCACGTCCCAGAGCTCGAGCACCGCCCGCGTCGCATCGTCCATCGGCCTCGCCGCCCGTGTCGCTCGTCAGCGTCGCCGCTCGACCCTATGTGACCGGCACCACAGGCAGCAATCATTCCCGGGAGTGGCGCTCCTCGCCGGGGAGCGCCCCACGCGACCGCACGGGTGTAGGGATCGTGCATGAGCACCCCCGACAGCACCGCAACGAAGGGCGCCGAGCTGCGCCGTCTGCACACCGATCCCGAGCTGCTCGTGGTCGTCAACGTCTGGGACGCGATCACCGCGACGACGGTCGCGAACATCCCCGGCACGAAGGCGCTGGCCACCGCCAGCCACGGCATCGCCGCCTCGCGCGGCTACCCCGACGGGGAGGTCATCCCGCGCGACGAGATGATCGCCGAGGTCGGCCTGATCGCCCGGCAGACCGAGCTGCCCGTCACCGCCGACCTCGAGGCCGGCTACGGCGACCCGGGCGGCACGATCGCCCGTGCCATCGACGTCGGCATCGTGGGCGCCAACCTGGAGGACCAGCTCAAGCCGCTGTCCGAGTCGGTGCGGGCCGTCGAGGCGGCCGTCGCCGCGGCGGAGTCCGCGGGGGTGCCGTTCGCCCTCAACGCCCGCACCGACGCCTGGGTTCGCGGCGGCGACCGCGACCCGAAGGTCATCCTCGACGACGCGATCGAGCGCGGCCGCGCCTACCTCGGGGCCGGCGCCACCAGCTTCTTCGTCCCCGGCAAGCTGTCCGAGGAGACGATCCAGGCCCTGGTCGCCGAGCTCGGCGAGCGCAACGTCAACGTCATCGGGGTGCCGGGAATGCCGGGCACGCGGCGCCTCGGCGAGCTGGGCGTCGCGCGCTGCTCGTTCGGCCCGTGGAGCCAGAACGTCGCCCTGACGGCGCTGGCGACGCTGGCCGAGGACGCCTACGCCGGCGGCGGCCTGCCCGAGGGCACCCGCAAGCTCAACTGACCCCCTACGTGCGTGATCTTCTGAGCGATGGCTCGGAAGATCACGCACGTGCGGCGAGGAAGGTGCCGATGCGCTCGAGGGCCTCCTCGAGCAGGGGGAGGGCGGTGGCGTAGGAGCAGCGGACGTGGCCCTCGCCCGACGGGCCGAAGACGTCGCCGGGCACGACGGCGACCTTCTGCTCGGCGAGCAGCTGCTCGGCGAAGTCCTGCGACGACAGGCCGCTCGCGCGGATCGAGGGGAACGCGTAGAACGCGCCGCCGGGCTCGGGGCAGGTCAGCCCCAGCTCGTCGAGACCCTTCACGAACAGCCGCCGGCGCCGGTCGTAGTCGGCCACCATCTCGGTGACGTCGGCGTCGGCGCTGCGCAGCGCTTCGATCGCCGCGACCTGGCTGACGTGCGGGGCGCACAGCATCGTGTACTGGTGGATGCGGTGCATCAGCGCCGCGAGGGGCGCGGGCGCGCAGACGTAGCCGACGCGCCAGCCCGTCATCGCGTAGGACTTCGAGAACCCGTTGAGCACCACCGTGCGCTCCCACGCGCCGGGGACGGCGGCGGTGCTGGTGTGCGTGCCGGTGTAGGTCAGCCGGTCGTAGATCTCGTCGCTGATCAGCCAGAAGTCCTCGCGCCGGGCCAGCGCCGCCAGCGCGGTGAGGTCCTCGGCGGACTGCGCGGCGCCCGTCGGGTTGGACGGCGACCCGAACAGCACCGCCTTCGTCCGCGGCGTCACCGCCGCGGCGATCCGCTCGGCGTCCAGGCGGTAGCCCTGCGCCGGGTCCGCGGCCACGGGCACCGGGACGCCGCCCGCGAACGCCACGCAGGGCTGGTAGGCGACGTACGACGGCTCCGGGACGATCACCTCGTCGCCCGGGTTGAGCAGCGCCCGCAGCGTGAGGTCGAGCCCCTCGGACACCCCCGAGGTCACCAGGCACTCGTCGTCGGGCGAGTAGGTCGTCCCGTGCCGGGCGGCGAGGTCGGCACAGATCAGCTCGCGCAGCTCCGGCAGCCCGGAGTTCCCCGTGTACGTCGTCGCCCCGCGCGTCAGCGCGTGGATCGCGGTCTCCCGCACGCCCCACGGCGTCGGGAAGTCCGGCTCGCCGACGCCGAGGGTGATCACGCCC
This sequence comes from Actinomycetospora chlora, assembly GCF_039542135.1. Taxonomy (NCBI): domain Bacteria; kingdom Bacillati; phylum Actinomycetota; class Actinomycetes; order Pseudonocardiales; family Pseudonocardiaceae; genus Actinomycetospora; species Actinomycetospora chlora. The sequence goes on along the minus strand of NZ_BAABHO010000011.1, from coordinate 15,135 downwards.
TTCATCGTCTGGGCGAGGTCGAAGAACTTCCGGATGCCCGACGGCGGGATCGCCTCGACGACCCGGGAGAACGGCTTCTGTGGCGGCGTCAACGGTCCAGCTCCCCTATCGGCGTGCTCCCCCTGATCGCTACGTGTCCTGGCCATCACGGCATCACCGACAACCGCTGGTCCGGCTCGGGATCGGTGAGCAGCTGGCCGTCGTCCTTGTAGCGCCGCAGCAGGAAGTGCGTGCTGGTGGCGGTGACGCGGTCGACGCCCGAGAGCTTCTGGGCCACGAAGTCGGCCACCTCCTTCATCGAGGCCCCCTCGACCTCGACCCGCAGGTCCTGCGCGCCGCTGACCAGGTGCACCGCCCGGATCTCGCGGAACTTCGCGATCCGTTCGGCCACGTCGTCGAACCCGCGGCCGCGCTCCGGGGCCACGGTGACGTCGACGAAGGCGGTGACGCGGGAGTCGCCCGCGCGGTCCCAGTCCACGACGGTCTTGTACCGCCGGATCACACCGTCGGCCTCCCACGCCGCGATCTGCGCGCGCACCTCGTCCTCCGCGATCCCCGTGAGCGCCGCGATGCGGTCGGGGGTCGCACGGGCGTCGGCCTCGAGCACGCTGAGGATCTCGCGCATGGGGGAACCCTAGTCGTCGATCGCACAGGGCGTCGGGACACGGAGGAGCACCCATGGCCAAGGAGATCTTCGTCGCGTTCGGGGTGGACGTCGACGCCGTCGCCGGCTGGCTCGGCTCGTACGGCGGGCAGGACTCGCCGGACGACATCTCGCGCGGGCTGTTCGCCGGCGAGGTCGGCGTGCCGCGGCTGATGGAGCTGTTCCGCCGCCACGACATGACCCAGACGTTCTTCTGGCCCGGGCACTCGGTGGAGACCTTCCCCGACGAGTTCGACGCGTGCGTCGCGGCCGGCCACGAGATCGGCGTGCACGGCTACAGCCACGAGAACCCGCTGGCCATGAGCCGCGAGCAGGAGGAGACGATCCTCGACTACTGCGTCGAGCTCATCGAGCGCCGCAGCGGCCGCCGGCCCACCGGCTACGTCGCGCCGTGGTGGGAGTTCAGCCGCGTCACCAACGAGATCCTGCTCGACCGCGGCATCCGCTACGACCACTCGCTGATGCACCGCGACGTCACGCCCTACTACGTGCGCGTCGGCGACTCCTGGACCCCGATCGACTACGACCAGCCCGCGGAGACCTGGATGAAGCCCCTGGAGCGGGGCACCGAGACCGACCTCGTCGAGATCCCGGCGAACTGGTACCTCGACGACCTGCCGCCGATGATGTTCATCAAGGGCAGCCCGAACAGCCACGGCTTCGTCAACCCGCGCGACATCGAGCAGATGTGGCGCGACCAGTTCGACTGGACCCACCGCGAGTGCGACTACGCGGCCTTCACCATGACGGTCCACCCCGACGTCTCCGGGCGCCCCCAGGTGCTGCTGGCCCTCGAACGGCTCATCGAGCACATCAACGGCCACGACGGGGTCCGCTGGGTGACGTTCGACGAGATCGCGCAGGACTTCGTCGCCCGGAATCCCCGCTCCTGATGTGCGGGGCCTGCGGGTCGGGCCGGGTCCGGGCGCCGTGGGAGGACACCGTCGGGGCCCGCGACCCCGCAACGTCCCGGCGCCTCGCCGCCGCCCTGACCGGCCGCCTGCGGCGCTGGCGCGTCGCGCCCTGGGCCGGCGGCTACACCGTCGCCGCACCGCAGGGCGCGCTGGCCCCGGCCCGCAGCATCGACGAGGTCGTGGCGCGCGGTCGTGACGCGGGGGTGCTGGCCGGCGCGGCACCGGGGGAGGACCTCGCCCTCGCCGAGGCCCTCGTCGCCGCCTCGGTGCTCGCGCTCGACGGCCCCGTCGTCCTGTCCGGGCCCGACCCGGGCGCGCCGCGCCGCGTGCTGGCCCACGGGCACGTCCCGGTCGACGTCGTCCCGCGCCCGTCCGTCGGCTGGGGCGTGTCGGGGGCGTCAGTACCGTTCGGGGCATGAGCGAGGACGGGCTGTTCGAGGTCGAGGCGGCTGAGTCCTCCGCGCCGGCCGCGCCGGCGGGCCCCGACCCGGACCGTCCCGTGACGCGGGGCGTCGTCGAGGACCGGCCCGCGCCCACGAGCGGCGTCGCGGCCCCGCTGGCGGTCCGGATGCGTCCGGCGAGCCTCGACGAGGTCGTCGGCCAGGACCACCTGCTCGCCCCCGGCGCCCCGCTGCGCCGCCTCGTCGAGGGGGCTGCGCCCGCGTCGGTGCTGCTGCACGGCCCGCCCGGCACCGGCAAGACGACGCTCGCCCGGCTCATCTCGCAGGCCACCGGCCGCGCGTTCGAGGCCCTCAGCGCGCTCAACGCGGGGGTCAAGGAGGTCCGCGGGGTCATCGAGGTCGCCCGCCGGCGCCTGGCGGCCGCCGAGCCGCGCCGCACGGTGCTGTTCATCGACGAGATCCACCGCTTCTCGCGCACCCAGCAGGACGCGCTGCTGGCCGCCGTCGAGGACCGGGTGGTGCTGCTCGTCGGCGCCACCACGGAGAACCCGAGCTTCTCGGTCGTGGCCCCGCTGCTGAGCCGCAGCCTCGTGCTCGGCCTGCACGCCCTCGACGACGACGCGGTGGGCACGCTGCTCGACCGCGCCGTCGCCGACCCGCGGGGCCTGGGCGGTGCGGTGACGCTGCACCCGGACGCCCGCGCCCACCTCGTGCGCCTCGCCGCCGGGGACGGCCGCCGCTCGCTGACGGCGCTGGAGGCCGCGGCCGACGCCGTGGGGAACGCCGGCGAGATCACGCTCGCCGACGTCGAGCGCGTCGTCGACGAGGTGGCCGTGCGCTACGACCGCGCCGGCGACCAGCACTACGACGTCATCTCGGCGTTCATCAAGTCGATCCGCGGCTCCGACCCGGACGCCGCGCTGCACTACCTCGCCCGCATGATCGTCGCGGGGGAGGACCCGCGGTTCATCGCCCGCCGGCTCGTGGTGCACGCCAGCGAGGACGTCGGGCTCGCCGACCCCACCGCGCTGCCCGCCGCCGTCGCCGCCGCGCAGGCCGTGGCGCTGATCGGGCTCCCGGAGGCCCGGATCAACCTCGCGCAGGTGACCATCCACCTCGCCACCGCGCCGAAGTCCAACGCCGTCATCACCGCGATCGACGAGGCGATGGGCGACGTCCGCTCCGGGGCCGCGGGCCCGGTGCCGCCGCACCTGCGCGACGGGCACTACGCCGGCGCGCAGAAGCTCGGCAACGCCGTCGGGTACGTCTACCCGCACGCGGAGCGGGCGGGGGTCGTCACCCAGCAGTACCCGCCCGACGAGCTCGTCGGCCGCGACTACTACCGACCGCCGGGCCGCGGCGACGAGCGGGCGCGGGCCGAGCGCCTGGCGCGGCTGCGGGAGGTCGTGCGGGGCGGGGCGGCGAGCGGGTCCGCCGGCGACGCGGGGGGCGGGCCCGGGCGGTGACGCACCGCGGACGCGCCCCCCGGAAGCGTCCGTGGACGACGTCGGCGAGGTGAACACCCGGGCCCGCCGTCGTAGCCTTCCCGACGTGATCGCCGCGCGTTCGCGACCCCGTGTCCGCCGCTGTCCGGGACGCCGCCCGGACAGCGCCGACCTGCGGGAACGCGCCGACCGTCTCCCGGGGGTCCGGTGACGGCGCCTGGCCCCGTCGACTCACCCGCCCGCTTCTGCGCCGACTTCCTGGACGCGCTGCAGCGTCACGGGGTGTCGTTCCGCCGGGCCGAGCAGCTCTCCGGGTGGGGGAAGTCGACGATCGCGGCGGCCACGCGGGGGCCCGGGCTGCCCAACGTCGACCTCGTCACCGACGTGCTCGCCGCCGTCGGCACCGACGCCGACGACGTCGACGGCTGGCGGGTGCGCCACGCCCGCCTGCGCGACGCGGGATCGACCGGCCCGACGGCGCCGGAGCCCGCGTCCACGCCGGTGCCGGCCCCCGCCCCGCCCGACCCGGCCCCGGCGTCCCCGCCCCGGCGCAGCGCCCGCCGCCGGGCCGAGATCGCGGCCTTCGCCGTCCTCGTCGTGCTGGTGGCCGGGCTCGCGACCGCGCTCGCCGTCGTCCTCGCCGCCCGGCCCGCGCCCACCCGTACCGTCGTCGTCCAGAACCGCGTCGCGATCGGGCCCGGCGGCCTCGTGGAGGACAGCACGCCGTCGTACCTGGGGACGCGTCCGGTCGCCTACTGCGCGCGGCAGCCCGGCTGCAAGATCCCCGGCACCGAGGTGGGGAGCGGCGCCACGTTCGTCGCCGTCTGCCAGCTCTCGGGCGACGCGATCACCAACGCCGACCTGACGTCGACCAGCATCGGGCAGAACCCGAACGCCGCGGTCTCGGCCCTGTGGCTCGGGGCCCGGGCCCCGGACGGGCGCATCGGCTACATCTCGGAGGTGTACCTGGCCCCGCCCTACCGCGGTGGGCTGGGGCTGCCGCCCTGCTGACCGGTGCCGCTGACCGGTGCTGATCACCGGACCACTGCCCGGTAACCTGCCGCCACCTGCGCCAGGTGTCGCCCGTCGTACCCCCTTCGGGGGGTGTCGCGGGCGTCGGTCCGGGGACCTGTCAGGAGACCCAGCACCCGAGGAGGAGACCGATGTCGGTCGGCCAGATCGCGGCGATCATCGCCGCGGTGGCGTTCGTGATCCTGGTGGTGCTGCTCGCCATCCCGTTGGTCAAGCTCGGGCGCACGCTCGACGAGGCGACCATCGCCATCCGCAAGGCCCACGAGGGCACCGAACCGCTGCTGAACGACGCGAACGTCACGCTGACGACGGTGAACACCCAGCTCGAGCGCGTCGACGGCGTCACGGCCAGCGCCCAGGCCGTCGCGGCCAACACGAAGGCGCTGACCACGCTGTTCACCGCCACGCTGGGCGGCCCGCTGGTCAAGGTCGCCGCGCTGTCCTACGGGCTGCGCAAGGCCCAGCAGGCGCGCAGGCTGAAGAACGCACCGCCGAAGAAGTCGAAGCGGAGTGTCCGCGCATGAAGCGTCTGTTCTGGGTGGGCGTCGGCGTCGCCGTCGGCGTCACCGCCACCCGCAAGGTCAACGAGCTCACGCAGAAGGCCACGCCGTCCGGGATCGGCACGAGCCTCGGCGAGGGCCTGCGCGAGCTCGGCGCCGGGCTCGGGGCGTTCGGCGCCGAGGTGCGCGCCGGAATGAACGAACGCTCCGAGGAGCTGTACGCCATGGTGGAGGACACGACCGAGATCCCGCTGCGGCCCGACGACACGCCGACGTCGGCCCGCCACGCGCGAGCGCCCCGGCGGGGAGCCTCGCACGCCCGCTGAGGCCTGCCCCCGCGCCTCTCGCGACCCCGTCCACACCTCTCCCGAGCAGGACAGACGTGCAGACCCACGAGATCCGCCGGCGCTTCCTCGCCCACTTCGAGAACGCCGGTCACACCCCCGTCCCCAGTGCCTCCCTCATCCTCGACGACCCGACGCTGCTGTTCGTCAACGCGGGGATGGTGCAGTTCAAGCCGTACTTCCTGGGTGACGCCCCGGCCCCGTACCGCACGGCCACGTCGATCCAGAAGTGCGTGCGCACCGGCGACATCGAGAACGTCGGCCACACCACCCGCCACAACACGTTCTTCCAGATGGCGGGCAACTTCTCCTTCGGCGACTACTTCAAGGAAGGCGCGATCCGCCACGCCTGGTCGCTGATCACCGGCAGCCTCGACGACGGCGGGTACGGCTTCGACCCCGAGCGGATCTGGGTGACGGTCTACGAGAACGACGACGAGGCCGAGCGCCTGTGGCAGGAGGTCGCCGGGCTGCCGCTCGAACGCATCCAGCGCCGCGACGGCCGCGACAACTACTGGGACATGGGCATCCCCGGCCCCGGCGGTCCCTGCTCGGAGATCTACTACGACCGCGGGCCGGAGCACGGCCTCGAGGGCGGCCCCGTCGCCGACGAGGACCGCTACGTCGAGATCTGGAACCTCGTGTTCATGCAGGACGTCCGCGGTGCCGACAGCCCGAAGTACGGGGCCGCGCCGGTGGGCGAGCTGCCGCAGAAGAACATCGACACCGGCCTCGGCGTCGAGCGCGTGGCGTTCCTGCTGCAGGGCGTCGACAACGTCTACGAGACCGACCTGCTGCGGCCGGTGATCGACCGGACCCAGGAGCTGACCGGTCGCCGCTACGGCGCCGACCCGGCCGACGACGTGCGCTTCCGCGTCATCGCCGACCACGTCCGCACGGCCGCGATGGTGATCGGCGACGGCGTGACCCCGGGCAACGAGGGCCGCGGCTACGTGCTGCGGCGCCTGCTGCGCCGCGTGGTCCGCAACGCGCGCATCCTCGGGTGCACCGAGCCGGTGCTGGTCGACCTCGTCGGCGTCGTCCGCGACGCCATGGGGCCGTCGTACCCCGAGCTCGTCACCGCCTACGAGCGCATCGCCGCCGTGGTGCGTGCCGAGGAGGAGACCTTCCTCGCCACGCTGGCCACCGGTTCGAAGATCTTCGAGAACGCCGTGGCCGACACCCGCGCCGGCGGCGGCACCACGATCCCGGGCGCCAGCGCCTTCGCCCTGCACGACACGTACGGCTTCCCCATCGACCTGACCCTGGAGATGGCCGCCGAGGCGGGCCTGCAGGTCGACGAGGGCGCCTTCCGCTCGCTGATGGACGAGCAGCGCGCCCGCGCCCAGGCCGACGCCAAGGCCCGCAAGACCGGCGGCGGGGACGCCCACGCCTACCGCGAGGTCCTCGAGCGCTCCGGGCTGACGGAGTTCCTGGGCTACGAGCTGCTCCACGCCGACGCCACCATCGTCGGGCTGATCGCCGACGGCGAGTCGGTGTTCAGCGCCGGCGAGGGGCGCCGCGTCGAGGTCATCCTCGACCGCACGCCGTTCTACGCCGAGGGCGGCGGGCAGCAGGCCGACACCGGCCGCATCGTCGGCGACGGGTTCGTCATCGAGGTCGACGACGTCCAGACGCCGGTGCCGGGCCTGGAGGTCCACCGCGGGCGCGTCGTCTCGGGCGAGGCCGTCCGGGACGCCACGGTCCAGCCCGAGGTGGACGTCGAGCGCCGCCACGCCATCTCGCGCTCGCACACGGCCACCCACCTCGTGCACGCCGGCATGCGCCGCGCCCTCGGGGACGCCGCCGCGCAGGCCGGGTCGCTCAACGCTCCCGGCCGGCTGCGGTTCGACTTCACCTCGCCGGGCGGGGCGGTGCCGGCCACGGTGCTCGCCGACGTTGAGGACGAGGTCAACTCGGTGCTGCTCGGCGACGACGAGGTCCGCCCGTACGTCACGTCGATGGACGAGGCCCGCAAGCTCGGCGCCATCGCCCTGTTCGGCGAGCGCTACGGCGACAGCGTCCGGATCGTCGACATCGGCGACTACTCCCGCGAGCTCTGCGGCGGCACCCACGTCGGACGCACCGGGCAGCTCGGCCTGGTCAAGCTGCTCTCCGAGGGCTCGGTGGGCTCGGGCGTGCGGCGCGTCGAGGCGCTGGTGGGCATCGACGCCTTCCGGTACCTGGCCCGCGAGCACGTGCTGGTGAACCAGCTCGCCGAGCAGTTCCGCGCCCAGCCCGAGGAGCTGCCCGAGCGCATCTCCGGGGTGGTCGACCGGCTGCGCGCCGCCGAGAAGGAGCTGGAGACGATCCGGGCCCGCGAGGTGCTCTCCTCGGCCGGGTCGCTCGCCGACTCCGCCGAGGACGTGGGCGGCATCGCCCTGGTCGCCGCCCGCACCCCCGACGGCGTCGGCGGCCGGGACCTGCGCTCGCTGGCCGGGGACGTCCGCGGTCGCCTCCAGGGGCGCCCCGGCGTCGTCGCCCTCTTCGCCCCCGACGGCGACAAGCTGTCGTTCGTCGTGGCCACCACCGAGGGCGCCCGGGACCGCGGCCTGGCCGCCGGTGACCTGGTCAAGGCCTTCGCGCCGGCGGTGAACGGCCGCGGTGGCGGCAAGCCCGACCTCGCCCAGGGCGGGGGCAGCGGGGTGGCCGGCATCGACGACGCCGTCGCCGCGCTGCGGGCGGAGGTGGCCCGCGCTGGCGGCTGACGCGTCGGTGAACGGTCGTCGTCTCGGGGTGGACGTCGGCAGCGTGCGCGTCGGCGTCGCCCTGTCGGATCCCGGCGGGGTGCTCGCCACACCGCTCGTTACGCTCGATCACGATGCAGGGGCCGGTACCGACCTGGACCGGCTCGTGGCGCTCGTCGACGAGCACGAGGTGGTCGAGGTGGTCGTGGGGCTCCCCCGCACGCTGGCCGGCCGGGACGGCCCGGCCGCGCAGACGGCGCGGGACTACGCCGCGGCGCTCACGCAGCGGCTCGGCGGACGTGCCGTGCCGGTCGTGCTGTCCGACGAGCGCCTCACCACCGTCGCCGCGACCCGGGCGCTGTCCGACCGCGGCGTCAAGGGCCGCAAGCAGCGCCGCGTGATCGACCAGGCCGCGGCCGTCGGCATCCTGCAGGGGTACCTCGACGCCCGCCGTGCCCGTGACGCTGCCCCCGGCCCCGCGGGGGACCTGTGAGCGGACGTCCGCACGGTCCGGGGGAGGGGCGTCCCCGTCTGATCCAGATGGCGCCGGCGAACGGGCGGTCCGTCGCCGGGCGCCCCGCCGGTGCGCGGCCCGCGCCCGGCACGCCGCCGGTCCGGCGGACCGTCGCCGGGCGTCCCGGCGGCCACCCGCATCCGGGCGGGCACCCGGACGCCCAGACCGACCGCCACGTCGCCGCGTCCTGGCGGCGGCCGTCGGAGCCCTCGGGACCTTCCGGGCCCTCGAGGCGCTCGGGCCCGCCGTCCGCGCCTCCCGAGGGGGACGCCGTCACGGAGACGTCGGCGGTCCCCGAGGACGCGCGGGAGCCGGCGGAGCCGGAGGCCGACCCGGGCTGGCTGCTCGGCGACGACCCGCCGCCGCGCGGCGGCGACCCCGTCACCGAGGCGTTCCCGGAGGGCCGCGGCCCCCGGCGCCGGCGGCTGCTGTGGCCGGCGGTCGCGGCCGTGCTCGTGCTCGCCCTGGTCGGCGGGGTGTTCGCGGCCCGCGACCTCTGGCCGGTCCTGTTCCCGCCCGACTACGAGGGGCCGGGCAGCGGGCGGGTCGTCGTGCAGGTCGCCGACGGGTCGTCCACCCGCGAGATCGGCGAGGACCTCGTCCGCGAGGACGTCGTCGCCTCGGCCCGGGCGTTCGGCGACGCCGCCGAGGAGAACCCGGGCGGGCGCGGCATCCAGCCCGGCTTCTACGAGCTGCGCCGCCAGATGTCCGCCGCGGGCGCTGTCACGGCGCTGCTCGACCCGGCCACCCGCGTCGGCCGCCTGGAGATCCGCAGCGGCACCCAGCTCGACGACACCCTCGGCCAGGACAACACCACCGTGCCCGGAGTCCTGTCGCTGATCTCGCGCGCCACGTGCACCGTCGACGAGGCCGGCGCCGAGCGCTGCGCGTCGGTGGCCGACCTGCGCGCGGCGATGGCCGACACCGACCCCGCCGATCTCGGCGTGCCCTCCTGGGCACTCGACCCCGTGCGCCGCGCCGAGCCGGCCCGCCGCCTCGAGGGGCTGCTCGCGCCCGGCACCTACGACGTCGCCCCCGGCACGTCGGCGCGCGACGCGCTGGCGGAGGTCGTGCGCGCCTCGGTCCCGCGCCTGGAGAGCGGGGGACTGGTCGCGCAGGCCGACGCCGCGGGCGTGCAGCCCTACGACGCGCTGATCGTCGCGTCGCTGGCCGAGCGGGAGGGCGTGGCCGCCGACTTCGGCAAGGTCGCGCGCGTCATCGTCAACCGGCTGGCGGTGCCGATGCGCCTCCAGTTCGACTCGACGGTGAACTATCCCCTCGACCGCCAGACCCTCCTGACCAGCCCGTTCGACCGCGCGCGGCCCGGGCCGTACAACACGTACCTCAACCTCGGGTTGACCCCGACCCCCATCGGCGCGGTCAGCCCCGACGCCCTGCGCGCGGCCCTCGCGCCGGAGCCGGGGCCGTGGGTGTACTTCGTGAAGTGCCAGACCGACGGGATCTCCTGCTTCGCGGTGACCCCGGACGAGCACGACGCCAACCGCCGCCTCGCGCAGGAGCGCGGGGTCTACTGACGGTGCCGTGCTGAAGGGTCGAGCTCCGCTGCGCTCCGTCTCCCGGGCCGCCGTCCTCGGCTCCCCGGTCGCCCACTCCCGGTCGCCGGTGCTGCACCGGGCCGCCTACGCCGCGCTCGGGCTCGGGGGCTGGACGTACGAGGCGATCGAGTGCACGGCCGAGGAGCTCCCGGGGTTCGTGGCGGGCCTCGACGCGTCGTGGGCGGGGCTGTCGGTGACGATGCCGGGGAAGCGGGCGGCGCTGGAGGTGGCGTCGGCGGCCTCGCCGCGCGCCCGGCGGGTGGGGGCGGCCAACACGCTCGTGCGCCGCGAGGGCGGCTGGGCGGCCGACTGCACGGACCTCGACGGCGTCGCGGGCGCGCTGCGGGCGGCCGGGATCGCTCCGGGCCCCGCGGTGGTTCTGGGCAGCGGCGCCACGGCGGGCGCGGCGCTCGGCGGGCTGGCGGAGCTGGGCGTCGGCGAGGTGGTGCTCGTGGTCCGCGACCCCGCCCGCGCCCAGCCGACCCTGGCCGTCGCCCGGGCCTTCGGGCTGTGCGTGCGCGCGGTGCCGTGGGCGTCGCTCGCGCCCGACGACCTCGCCCGCGCCCTCGCCGTCGTCAACACCACCCCCGCGGGGTCGGTGGACGCGGCGCGCGCGGCGTTCGTCCTCGACGCCGTCCCGGCCGGCGCGGTCGTCCTGGACGCCGTCTACCACCCGTGGCCCACACCCCTGGCCGCCGCGGCCGCCACCCGGGGCCTGGCCGTCGCCACCGGGCTCGACATGCTCCTGCACCAGGCGTTCGGCCAGGTCGAGCAGTTCACGGGCCACCCGGCCCCCCGGGCGGCGATGCACGAGGCACTCCGGACCACGACCGACACCCCCCTCCTCCCTCTCCCGGACTGAGCGACGGGGCTTGTCAGCGTGGCCCTATCGGCGTGCTGTGTTGGACCGCTGACGTTCAACGTCAGAAAAGCCGCCACGATCACCGGGGACTGCGAGCAACGCGGCATTGCTGGCGTCGGGGGCCAGGATCGCCACATCCTCGCCGGCGCGACACGCCGGTCGGTGTCGTCGGCGGGCTGGGCGTCCACAACCGGCGTCGCTGCTCCGTCCGCCGTCCCCATCGCCCGGATGCGTCCCCAGGCCAGCGAGCGGTGCGTGACGGCCGAGCGGGCGGGCCCGCACGCTCGACGACGTGGACAGCGGAACGGTCGTGACGGCGCTGGCGGGCGGGGGAGCGGGCGCGCTCGTCGGTGTGGTGGTGCGGGTCGCCCTGGCGCGGATGCGGCGCGGGGTGCTGGTGCCGGTCGTGCCGTGCGCGATGGCGCTCGCGGTGCTCTGGGCGGTGCCGTGCGGGCTGGTGGCCGAGGGCGTGGTCGCCACGGCATGGCTGCCCGCCTGGCTCGGGCTGGGCCTGCTCGTCGTCGCCGCGAGCGCGGCCGACCTCGCGGCCCGGCGGCTGCCCGACGCCCTCACGCGGCCGGCGACGGTGCTCGCGCTCGTCTCCGTGCTCCCGCTCGGGCTCCCGGCGACCGGCGCCGGCCTGCTCGGCGGCGTGCTGCTGGGCGGCGCCCTCGCCGCGGTGCACCTCGCCGCGCCCCGGGCGCTCGGGGCCGGCGACGTCAAGCTGGCCCCGGCGGTCGGCGTGCCCCTCGCCGCCGCCTCGGCGGGCGCGGCGGCGGTGGTCCCGGTGCTCGCCGCGATGGGAGTCCTCGCCCTGGTCACGGCCTCGACACTCACCCGTCGCGGCCGTCCGGCGGCCGTTCCGTACGCCCCGCCGCTGCTGCTCGCGGCCTGGGTGGTGCTCACCGTGTCCCTGACGGCCGGGTGATCGACGGTGACGTGGAACGATGGGTGCCGTGTTGCGGTGGCTGACGGCGGGAGAGTCGCACGGGGCGGCGCTGACGGCGGTGCTCGAGGGCATGGTCGCGGGCGTGTCGGTGAGCTCGAAGGAGATCGCGGCGGAGCTCGCCCGCCGGCGGCTGGGCTACGGCCGGGGCGCGCGGATGGCGTTCGAGGCCGACGAGATCGAGCTGTCCGGGGGCCTGCGTCACGGGGTGACGCTGGGCAGCCCGGTGGCGATCCGGATCGCCAACTCCGAGTGGCCCAAGTGGGAGACGGTCATGTCGGCCGATCCCGTCGATCCCGTGCTGCTCGAGGGCCGGGCCCGCAACGCGCCGCTGACGCGTCCCCGTCCCGGGCACGCCGACCTCGCCGGTATGACGAAGTACGACTTCGACGAAGCCCGCCCGGTGCTCGAGCGCGCGAGCGCCCGCGAGACCGCGGCGAAGGTCGCGCTGGGCGCGGTCGCCAAGGCGTTCCTCGCGCAGGCCCTGGGCGTCGAGGTGCTCTCGCACGTGGCCAGCCTCGGCACCGCCGACGCGACGCCGGACGCCATCCCGATGCCGGGCGACGGCGAGCGCATCGACGCCAGCCCCGTGCGTGCGGTGGACGAGGCCTCGACGGCCGCGATGGTGGCGGAGGTCGACGCGGCGAAGGAGGACGGCGACACCCTGGGCGGGGTCGTCGAGGTCGTCGCGCACGGGCTGCCCGTGGGCCTGGGCTCCTACGTCCAGGCCGACCGCCGCCTCGACGCGCGCCTCGCCGGCGCGCTGATGGGCATCCAGGCGATGAAGGGGGTGGAGATCGGCGACGGGTTCACCACCGCGCGCCGCCGGGGCTCCGCCGCCCACGACGAGATCCATCGCGGCGCGCGCGACACCGGGGTCGCCCGCGGCACCAACCGCGCCGGCGGCATCGAGGGCGGCATGACCAACGGTGAGCCGCTGCGCGCGCGGGTGGCCATGAAGCCGATCTCGACCGTGCCGAAGGCGCTGCACACCGTCGACGTCGTCACCGGCGAGGGCACGACGGCGCACCACCAGCGCTCCGACGTCTGCGCGGTGCCGGCGGCCGGGGTGGTCGCCGAGGCCCTGGTGGCGCTCGTGCTGGCCGACGCCGCGCTGGAGAAGTTCGGTGGCGACTCGCTGCGCGAGACCCGCCGCAACCTCGAGGCGTACACCGGCGCCATCGACCCGCACCTGCTGCGGAGCCCGGAGTGAGCCCCGTCGCGGTGCTGGTCGGGCCGCCCGGGGCCGGCAAGTCGACGGTCGGGACGCTGCTGGCCGAGCGGCTCGGCGTCCCGTTCACCGACACCGACACGATCGTCGAGGCCTCGGCCGGTCGCGAGATCAGCGACATCTTCCTCACCGACGGCGAGCCCGCCTTCCGCGCGCTCGAGCGCGACGCCGTCGCGCAGGCGCTCGCCGACCACGACGGCGTGCTCGCGCTCGGCGGCGGCGCGGTGATGACCGAGGCGGTCCGCGATCTGCTCGAGGGCCACGCCGTGGTCTTCCTCGCCGTCGGGCTCGCCGCCGGCGTCCGGCGGGTCGGGCTGTCGACGGCCCGGCCCCTCCTGGCGGGGGTCAACCCGCGGGCGACGTTCTCCGCGCTGCTGACCGAGCGCCTGCCGGTGTACCGGTCGGTCGCGCGCCTCGAGGTCGCGACCGACGACCTCGCTCCCGAGGCGGTGGTCGACATGATCGTCGCCGCCCTGGCGCCGGAGGCCGCGGACCGTGCGCGCTGACAGCGTCGACAGCGCCGCCGAGCAGCGGATCCGCGTCGCGAGCGGCGCGCCGTACGACGTCGTCGTCGGCCGGGGCGTCACCGGCGCCGTCGCCGAGACACTCGCCGGCACCGCCACCGTCGTCGTCTGCCACCAGCCCGCGGTCGAGGGCGTGGCCACGGCGATCCGGGACGCCCTCGAGGCCGCGGGCACCCGCACGCACCTGCTCGTGCTGCCGGCCAGCGAGGACGGCAAGGACCTCGCCACCGCCGGACGCTGCTGGGAGGAGCTTGGCCGGCTCGGCGTCACCCGTTCCGACGCCCTCGTCGCCGTCGGTGGCGGGGCGGCCACCGACCTCGTCGGCTTCGTCGCCGCGGCCTGGATGCGCGGGGTCCGGGTGGTGCACGTGCCCACCACCCTGCTGGCGATGGTCGACGCGGCCGTCGGCGGCAAGACGGGCATCAACACCGGCGCCGGCAAGAACCTCGTCGGCGCCTTCCACGAGCCCGCCGCCGTGGTCGCGGACCTCGACGCCCTCGCCACGGTCGCCCGCCCCGAGCTGGCCGCCGGCCTGGCCGAGGTGGTCAAGACCGGCTTCATCGCCGACCCCGCGATCCTCGACCTCGTCGAGGCCGACCCCGTGGCGGCGCTGGACCCGGCGGGCGACGTCCTCGCCGAGCTGGTCGTGCGCTCGATCCGCGTCAAGGCCGACGTCGTCGCGGCCGACCTGCGCGAGTCGCACCTGCGCGAGATCCTCAACTACGGCCACACGCTCGGGCACGCCGTCGAGCGCCGCGAGCGCTACCGGTGGCGGCACGGCGAGGCGGTGTCGGTGGGGCTGGTGTTCGCCGCGGAGCTCGCCCGCCGCGTCGGGCGTCTCGACGACGCCACCGCCGACCGGCACGCGGCGGTCCTGCGCTCGGTGGAGCTCCCGACGACCTATCCCGCCGACGCGTTCGACGAGCTCGTCGACACCATGCGCGTGGACAAGAAGTCCCGTGGCGCGCTCCTGCGCTTCGTCGTGCTGGACGGCCTCGCGCAGCCCGGCCGCCTCGAGGGCCCCGACTCGGGGGACCTCGCCGCCGCCTACGCGGCGCTCGCCCGCTGAGCGCCCGCCCGAGCACCCACCGGAGACACGAACGGCGCTCTCGCTGCCACCGAAGCAGCGAGAGCGCCGTTCGTTCGTCGAGGAGCGGGCGAACGAACGCCTCAGTCCTTCGGGCGCCGCAGGCCGAAGCGCCGGCGGGGCGGCTCCTCCGGCTCGGGGGCGGGGTCCACGACCGGCTGCTCGCCCGTGGGGTCGAACCGCCCGCCGGGGCGGGGGAACGACGGGAGGACGGCGACGACCGGGGGCTCGACGGACTCGGGCACGTCGGAGCGCCCGCGCGGCGCCGGGGCCGACGCCTCCGCACCGAACGGCGACGAGACGGGCTCGGCGGGCGCGCCGCCGGCCCGCACCCTCGACGCCCGCCGCTGGCCGGCGAGGCGCGGGGCCTCGGGCATGCGCTCGCGCTCGGCGACCTCGGCGCCCCGGGGGCCCTCGGTGGCCACGCG